>CAMDKB010000336.1 GCA_945901195.1 Rhizobium sp. Q54 | reverse complement strand
CGAAGCATAGGCGTGGCGATGCGCGCGCGCGTGAACGCCTGGCCTGATCAATTGCATACGGCATCCGATTGTCGGCAACACGTGCCCGCCAGTCAACGGATTGACATAGTCCATTGCGACATCGTCGAACGGGTCGCTTGGCACTTCCGCGAGCGCGAGGAGTGCTGCCTGAGTGTCTTCCCAAGCGTATCTCATGAGCGGCGAAACCGGAGAAGGAGCCCGTTTGCCTGTGGGTAAGAGCGTTCTCCTGCGATAACTTGCCTGCCCCGATCCAAGCGGCAGATTCGGCTTTTGCAATAGCTCTGGATAGGGCTCCTGATGAACCTGACGCAGGGCCACCATAACAGGACGGTCCAGCGAATCCATCCAGATCGACGGTCCGCTGCCCTCGTTGACGTGGCCATGCCATGCGCCCGCCGGCGTTAACACGAGGTCGCCTGGATGCATTTCGACCGGCTCGCCCTCGATGATAGTCACAGTCGATCGGCCTTCTATGATGAAACGGATGGCTGCGATGGAATGCCGATGCGAGGGAGAGATTTCGCCGGGTAAAACTAATTGCACGTTGGCCGTCAAGGAATGACTGGCGGAGCGCGCGGCGCCAAGCCCAGGATGGATCAATTGCAGGACGCGCCGTTCGGCCTCCGGGCCCGGTTGCACGAGTTCCCCCGCACGCATCATTGCTGGCCGAATCGTGTCCCAGGACCAATGGAAAGGATCATATGCCGCACGCGAATCCGAGTGAGGACCGGGAGGAGGTCCGCGCCAGAGAGCATCCATGTTTTGCGACTGCAAATTTTGGTAAAAGCGTTCCATCGCGACGCCATTTACCGATTGCGACGATGCTTGTTCGCCGGCAAGTGTAATTGTCATGGGAACCTCCCTCTTCGCCGCTACTACGGCGTTGGCTGATGGTCTCATGAAGTTCCATGCCTGACAACCTGCACCAAAGGGGAGACACATGAATCCCTCAAAATTCTCATTTCTGATTGGGTCAGGACAGTGCAGGAAATATCCAGGTGACCCCCCGAAATCATGCAAAAATGACTACTTCAGAAATGTTAAACAGGTTCATCATCACCACACTGGACTCGACTTTGAAACGGGACGATTCACAGCTTTTACTCATAGATGATCACCATATTCTATCATCCGATATACTTTTTTTTGTTGGGTCATGGTGCTCCTAGAAAACCCCAAGCCAGTTTGCCTCGTACCGGCTAAGACCAATGACGCAGTCCACTCGGCCAATTCGACCTTGTCTGTCAGCGAGAAGCAAGGCAGTAATGGTTAAACAAAACCAGTCCAAGGAATTGTCCATCGTAGGGAAGTCGAAGCGACGATGCCGGAAGCCTAGCCTATCGATGCCTGCAAGGGTTCAGTTGAAGATCATTCCGATGGCGTGCCCGGAACTTAATGCCTTCGTCGGGCGGTTGCAAAAAGCAGGCGAAACGGTGCTCACGTGCTGGCAGACTCTGCGGCGGACCGGTCCAACATGCGAAAAGACGTCATGGTCTGTGCGGATAAACTGCGCAGCGAGCACTTGCGCAAGGGAATCAGAGCGATGTCGCAGGGAATGTTTGCCACTATCCGAAATCTCGGCACAGCATTTGTGCTCGCGGCCAGCCCATGCTCAGTCGTTCGCGCAGAACCCGTGTCGGATTTCTACCAAGGCAAGTCGATTACTATGATTGTAGGTTCTCCTGCAGGCACGGCCTACGATCTTTATGCGCGCACGATTTCGCGTCACCTCCCCCGCCACATTCCCGGTGCGCCTACTCAGGTCTTGCAAAACATGCCTGGGGCAGGTTCGCTGGTGGCCGCCAACTACATCGCCAATGTGGCCCCGCGTGACGGAACCGTAATTGGGGCGATCAATTCCGCCGTTCCGTTTCAGCAATTGTTCGGCGTCACTGCGGTGCGTTTCGATGCGAAGAACGTGAACTGGCTTCCATCGCCCGCAGGTTTCTCAGCGGTGATCGTGGTATCGCGCGACGCACCGGCGCAGACCTTCGCAGAGTTGCGCCAGAAGGAGGTGCTGATCGCAACCCTGAGTCCGGGCGCAACCCCTAGCTTCTATACCGCGGTCTTCAACGATCTGTTTGGAACCAAACTCAAGCCAATTACCGGACATCCGAGCATGCCCGCTGCACTGCTCGCTATGCAACGCGGTGAAGTCCACGGCTTTCCTTCAACGCCATGGCCATCGCTCATCCGAAGTTACGGCGACCTGTACCGATCAGGTAAAATCACGATTCTTCTGCAATACGGGCCTGAGCGCATTCCCGAGCTCAAGGACACCCCGTTCGCTGCAGACCTCGTGCACAACGCCGACGACCGCAAACTGCTCGAGATTTCAATGGCGCCGCTCGTTCTGGGTTACCCCTACATGATGGCCGAGGGTGTGGACCCGGAGCGTGTCGCGGCAATACGAAGGGCGATGTCCGCGGTGATGAAGGATCAGGCCTTCCTTGAGGACGCGAGGAAGCAAACACTCGACATCACACCCGTGTCGGGCGAGGACGCTCAAAAGATTATCCAAGCCGCCTACGAAGCGCCGATGGCTGTGGTACAGCGCATCCGACGCATTTATGAAAATCAGAGTAAATAAGAAGAAGCCGTTTTGTCTTCAGATGTATTTTCGATGAAAAGGAGCAAAAGCGGCTGGCGGGGCACAAGCTGGCCCCTCAACTCCCCAAACTTTTTGGCGGACTTACAACGGAAAGCATTGATTGCCGTTGCCGATAATGTTTTCCGGGCCGTGTCATCTGATTGTAAAAGAAAGCCGGCAAATTTTCATCGACTTCAGCGGGCGTAAAGTATTTCATCTTTAACGTCTTGCCGTCCGGGCGTAGCGAAGGCTCCAGCGGCGGAACTTTTGGATCGACGGGGATATAATCAGCATCGCGGAAAAACGCCTGGCCTTCTGTGGACGTCAGAAAGTCGACAAAGAGTTTTGCAGCATCCGTATTCGGCCCACCCTTGACGATGGAAAACACGCTAAGTACCCCAAGCGCCCGCTGGGCATTGTCAACTTGTTGAATGCAGAACGCAATGATCACCTGCTCGTCCTGTGTTCAGGCGATGGCGACGGCATCGCGCCACTCGGCCATCGCCGAAGCCCGGAATGCCCGGTGCGTGGAGGCTGTAGTCAGGTGGCGTTGGATGTTGAAGGTGTTATAAACTGCGGCGTGGGTTGAGAGAAATCGTTGGGCGGAGCCGACACTCTTGAAACGTTGCATCTTACATTCTCGTCGACGGGTCGGTTGATGCGAATTCTCCGCTCGATTGTTGCGCCATCGCCCGCGCACGTGGCGTTTCCCGATCCCGAGATCGCGCGCGGCGGCGCCATACGAGCGCAGATCATCGGTGATGATTTGATCGGGAACGAACGCGTGTTTCTTCAACAATTTCCGCATCAATTTAAGCGCAGCCTGCCGGTCCCGCTTCGCCTGGACAAGCACATCGAGCACTTCGCCTTCGGCGTCGACGGCGCGCCAGAGGTAAACGTGGCGACCATCGATTTTGAGGTAAACCTCATCAAGGTGCCACGTCGTGTGAGGCTTTGGCCAGCGCTTGCGCAGATCCGCCGCGATCAACGGCCCGAAATGATTCACCCAACGCCGAACGGTCTCGTAGGAGACCGTGATACCCCGTTCGGCGAGCAAATCCTCGATATCCCGGAAGCTCAACGAAAACCGACGGTAGAGCCAAATAGCCTGGTGGATGATCTCGGGCGGGAACCGATAGCCGCTGTAGCTGATTTTTTTCATTCACTTGGCTACCGGGCTGTCGCGGATGGCGCAAGCCGCAAACGATGTGACAATGCCCTCTGGCTTATTTGGTCAACCTGACCGCCACCATCTTCTGTGAAATGACATCGAAGAGATCGGGAATTTTGTTGGGGTCCGTTACTTGGTAGGCCATTGATGGATTGCTGGCACAGGGGGTAAGAACATTCATATTAGCACTAACCAAACCTATCGTGTAAAGGTCTATCCCCTTATTTTTTATTTCTGTGCAGATTAGCAGCATTCGCTGGTCAATGGTGGCAGCATCCGTTGTCCATCTATTCTTCGTATTGGCCCCATCGATCAAAAATACGATAATTTTCCTGTACTCGCTTCCAAAAGCAGACGCCGTGCCAAAAGGCTCGCCGGGCGTGAGTGTTTGCAGCCCCCAAGCCAAACCAATTGTTCCGTTTGTTTGTCCATTAGGAGACATCGCATCGACAGACGCGTCATAAGACGAAAAATTAGAGACTAATGGCATTATTGCGCGGAGGCTGCAGGAGACTGGCATCGCATTTGGAAAGATAGCCGAGTTCCCGTCAACAGCATCAAATAACGTATCTGGTGTAGTTAAGTTTGGCGTGATTGCATTGGTATCATACGGCTGCACGCGATCGGTTACACACCCTGACCAGCCGGAGAGGGAGGAAAGTGGCTGGCGCATCCAAGGTCGACCAGAGGCAAATACGGGGTCGACTTTGACGTTGGTATCGAAGGGGACAAGCGCGAGTTTGATATCCCCACCAGCTTTAATTGCTTGCTGGAGCCTTGCCGTGAATTTATGCACCGCCTGCTTTAGCAAATTCATCTTATTATTAGCGGCCATGGAGCCTGTGTTATCAAGGACAAACGCTATTTCCATTTTCTCCGACTGTAAATTCAATGTTGCGTCTGCCGTGGCGCTCAATGCTGTAACAGGTGAACCAAAAATTCTACCAAAGATGTTTGCGACGTCGCCTGTTGCGGTGACGCGTATACTGCCCGGGCTAATGGTCATCGAAATAGCAACGTCTTCAATGTAGGATTGCGAGCCAATATTTGCATTGAACGTTTTTTGCGCAGCTGCTAATTGCAGGGGCTCCAGATCGGGGTTAGACAGGCCTGCTGCATCGCCAGTGATGGTCGCCGCTGCAAGTGCCGCTGCATCGGTAGCAATTTTCAGTTTGGTGGAATAGTTAAGCGCTTGCGTATAGTCCAACGCAAGTCCTGAAACTCCAATTAGGCTAAGAAAGCAAAGACCGAACATCATTGCAGTATTGCCGCGTTCGTTGCGGAGAAACCGTTGGACGAGGTGTATATATTGGGAGCGCATATATAGACTTTCGCTTATGTGAAGACATTCATGTACCCCATTTTGACACCGACCACTAGGGCCTGTCGTCATTTAAGCCAAA
>CAMDKB010000335.1 GCA_945901195.1 Rhizobium sp. Q54 | reverse complement strand
AGCTTCCGCAATCAGCCTTGGGCAGCAAGACACCCTTGCAGGCCATGAAGGACTGGCATAGCCTGAAGCCGGAGTTGTTCAGAAAACAGCCATATCACCTACCGGGATGTGACACGTAACTTCCATTCGGCTGTCGCTGGTTTCGCCCTCCTTGTCGGAGCATTGTTCTATCGAAGGCGCCCAGACACCCAGCATCGCCTTCGGTAACCGGGCGGACGTTTGTGTCGCTGCCGGGGTGAAGCCGGCGATGAAACAGCAAAGAGCAAAAGCAGTGCGCATGACGTTACTTTAGACCCCAGAGATGCATACGTCATCAATAACGCTATTTTGCGCCGAGACGGAAGTGTTGGGCGCATATTGGCTGCCGAGACATTGAAATTCAATTTGAAGTCATCTCAATCGAGAGTTGTGCCCACAGCGCTGTCGACGAGCTTGATCAGTTTCACAATCAGACCTTGAATCGTAATGTCCACGCCGGGACCCGCAAACATCAAATCCATCAGCGTTGAAATCGTGCATGCGGGCGTGAGCGCGCGATCCGTTCACGCGCAGACAGGTGGAGAATATCGCCGACGTCGCAGTTGCAATCACCGCACACTCCAGATCGCTTCCTGCGGAAGTTGACCCTCCCGTTCAGAACGCTATCATCGCCGTAAAGCAATCGCGCCCGGAAAGGCGCGGGAAAATGTCGGGGAGACAACATGAGCATGGCGCAAGAGACGGACATTCTCTGCATCGGAAGCGGGTTTGGCGGGCTGGCGCTTGGCGTAGCACTGAACAATGCCGGGATTGGCGATTATCAATTGCTGGAGAAATCTACCCAGCCCGGGGGCGTCTGGCGGGATAATACTTACCCCGGCTGTGCCTGCGACGTGCCGTCGCGGTTCTATTCCTTCTCCTTCGAACAGAACTGGCCGTGGTCCTCGCGTTTCGGGCAGCAGCCCGAAATCTGGAAATACTTCAACCATTGCATGGATAAGTACAACGTCCGCTCACATGTGCGCACGAACACTGCCGTAAAGTCCGCCCGATGGGACGATGACGCGGCGCTCTGGAATATTGAGACGGCCAGCGGCGAGAAGATGCAATCGCGCGTGCTCGTCTCCGGCGTGGGCCTGTTCAATCAACCCATCTATCCCGACATTAAAGGTTTTGGTTCTTTCAAGGGAGCGGCCTGGCATTCCTCAAGCTGGAACCATGACGTCGATCTCAAGGGCAAGCGGGTCGCGGTGATTGGCACAGGGGCCAGCGCCATTCAGTTTGTGCCGGAGGTGGCCAAACACGCCGGCAAGCTTTTCGTATGTCAGCGGTCGCCCCAATATGTGAACCCGAAGGACATGGGCATCCCCTTCGAGCAGCGCAAATGGTACATGAATACGAAGCCCTATCACATGTATGAGCGCCACAAGATCTACAAGGACATGGAGAACGGCATCGGCCGCCGCTACTCGCACGAACTGGCCGATGCGGCGCGTGACAACTGGCTCAAATATCTCGAACAGAAGGTGCCAGATCCTCAGTTGCGTGCAAAACTGACGCCCACTTATCCTTTCGGGTGCAAGCGCATGCTGCAATCCAATGATTGGTATCCGGCGTTGCAGCAACCCAATGTCGAACTTGTCAGCATGGCAGTGGAAGAGATCACGGAAACGGGCATTAGGCTTGCTGATGGTACGTTCCACGAGGTTGATGTGCTGATTTACGGTTCTGGATTCAAGCCGACCAGTTTTCTGCCAGGCATCGAGATCTATGGCAAGAATGGCGTGGAGATTCACGAGCAATGGAGCGAGGCAGCGGAGGCCTATCTCGGGATCACTGTCGAGAATTTTCCGAACTTCTTCATGCTTTATGGCCCCAACACCAATGCCTCCGCCAGCATCATCTATATGCTGGAGCATCAGGCTGGATATATCACCCAATGCGTCCAGGCGTTGAAGGCGCAGAATGCGGCGGCGATCGAGATCCGCAGCGATGTGTTTGGCAGCTTCAATCAAGTCGTGCGCGCACGGCTTGAGGAAAGCGTCGTGGCCGCGGGCAATTGCGATAGTTATTTCAAACTGCCTTCAGGCCGTATTCCAACGCAATGGCCGTGGACCATGACTGAATATCACGCCCGCACAGCCAAGGTGAATGTCGCCGAATATGTGTTCACGCCCCGGGCCGCAAACACGCAAGCCAAGCCGCTGGTGCAGGCGGCAGAATAAGCCGCCGTCCACAGCGATATATTCGCCTAACGCGCTCGCATGTTCATCAGCCGCAGCAACATCCAGACAGGCACAACAATGACGGCACCGGCCAGTACATAGCTGGCAATCTCGCGGATGGCGTCAAAGCCCATCAGCCATATGCGCTGCACGAAGCGTTCCAGCGTGTGGAAGATCTGCCACGGCTGGATATCGAGCCAGATCAGCATGGCGCCTGTGACCAGCGACATGATGACAAGGCGGGTGAAAACCCCGACCGGCGATCCGCCCAGAAAGCGGGTCATCAGGGAATCGCTCTGGAATTGCGGACCGTTGCCCGGCAGTGGCGGGCTGGCCTTGTTCGCATCCCAGCTTGCGCCATGCCATCCTGCAGGCTTGCTGGCGCCTTGCGGGTCAATCCGGTCACTCATCGATGTGTCACCTGTGGTGGCGGAAAACCCGCCGGGGTTGATATGGGGTTGGTTTGCCTGCCACGCCAGAGCGCTAGAGCCGCTCGCCGTTGGGTGTTTCCTCGCGCATGATGCGCATCATGCGCCGCATGAACGTTTCGGCAAAGCCGAGCGCCTTGTCCATTTCGTCAGCAGATGGCAAGCCGCCGCGACGCGATTGCGCCGATGGTCCGCTTGCGCCGCCCTGTGTCACCTGGGCAAGGCGGTCGCGCAGTTCGGCATTTTCCTTGGTCAGGCGTGCATTCTCGGTTTCCAGCGCGCCGCGGTCGTCGGCGCTGGACGCGCAGGACACATTGCCTTCACGCAGCGTGCAGAGAGAAACTGCGCCGGTGCGCGTATCCATTCGCAGAAAGCCGTTGGGTGCAGGCGTCATGGCGTAACGGCCGTTTTCGGCAACAGGCGCGCCCTGCTGGGCAAGGGCTGGCGGGATTGCAGTTGCGGCACAAAGACAAACCAGTCCTGATAATGCCAAACGATTGTACATATTTTTTTCTCCGCTCACAGCGCGCGCCAAGAATAGGCGCTTGGCGGGGCAAAACCATGACGTTGGCTCAAGTCGCCACATTTTTTAAAAACGAATTGATCTTTTACCCGCTTGCACCCTGTCCGAAACCGCTTGGCCCAGAACCGCTAGACCCAAGACCGCCCTGCCATTGACCAGCCTCGATTTTCGAAGCGGCGATCACCGCCTGGGTGCGGCTATCGACCCCGAGCTTTTGCAGGATGGCGGAGACATGCGCTTTTACAGTCGCTTCGGAAACAGAGAGTTCATAGGCAATCTGCTTGTTGAGCAAACCCTCCGACAACATCATCAGCACGCGCACCTGCTGCGGTGTCAGTGATGACAGGCGGCGCACGATATCGGCGGTTTCCTTATCAACCGGCGCAGACAGATCCACATCGGCAGGCGTCCACGCGCCCCCTTCAAGCACCGTGCGCACCGCGCTGCGCATCACTTCGATATCGGTAGTTTTTGGAATAAAGCCTGAAGCGCCAAAGTCGATGCAACGGCGAATGGTGTCACGTTCCTCGTTCGCCGACACGACGATGACAGGAATATCGGGATATTGTGCACGCATATACATGAGGCCGGAAAACCCGCGAACGCCGGGCATATTGAGATCGAGCAGAACGAGATCGGTTCCCTTGGCCTTTTCCAGCGCAGCGCTCAGTTCGATCATATCGCCGGCTTCACTTATGATGGCGTCTGGAACCGCCCCCGCAACAGCTTGCCGCAACGCGCCGCGCACAAGCGGATGATCATCGGCGATCAGAATTCGGCTGTTATCGGCCATCGTCCCATCCTCACGCAGCGCATTGCAGCGCTTGGCTTCCTAAAAACGGCTTTGTGTGCTTACCGGTCAACTGCATTCTTGATCGGCGTGAAAAAAGGCGCAAGGGCTTAACCGTGATATTGTGCCTAGCTCTTATATGTTAGGGAAAGGCTGAATCGCTCGCCTCGCCGTTTTGGCAGGTTTGCCGGGAGCCTCAATACCCACCCTTTGTGGAGAAACTTCATGAAAAGGCCGCTCACCGACGAGGATTTGCTGGAACGCGCCAGTATCGACGGGCGAGTGGCCTTTGCTACGGCGGCCTTCGCGCTCGGCTCTGGTCTTGTCGCGCTGCTTGATCGGGTCGGCGTTCCCGAACGGATTGTCGGTGTGCTGGGTCCTGTCCTTGCCATGGCTGGACTGGCGCTGATTGGCGTGCTGCTGCATGCGGTCAAGATCTCGCGCTTTTATGCCTCGGGCCGCTCTGTGCCTGCCCCATATGCAGGTCTGGCGCTTGTGGCGCTCACGTTTGGATTTATCCTGCCATTCTTGCCGCCGGTGCCCGGCGAACCGCCAATGCGCGGCCTTGCCGTCGGTCTTGCTGCAGGTTTTGTGATCGCCGCACTTGTGACAGGTCCCTTGTTGCGCAAGACCGGGGCATTCTCGCTCCCGGACCTTATTACCTCGCGTTTTCCCAATCTGGGCGTGCGGCTGGGCGTCGTCACTGTTGTCGGCGGTGCCTCACTGGTTGTGGGCGCGGCAGGATTCGAATGTGCCGTCAGGGTCTTTGAAGTGGCGCTGGGCACCGGCCGGGGTCTCGCAATCTCACTCACCGGGGCAATCATTCTTTTGATGATTCTGCCGGGTGGAATCTCCGGCGTGGTCTGGGGCGCAACGGGCGCGGCTGGCATTCTGATTGCGGCCCTCGCCTTGCCACTGGTTATGCTGATGCTCGGCGGAGACGCACTGCCCGCGCCGGTTCTTGCCGATTCCACCGCATGGACCAATGCGATGACGCTGATTGAATCCTGGCACGGCGGCGGGCGCGATCAGGCAGGGGGGGCCATGCTGATGATTGCGGTTGCACTCGGCATCGGCTCCATGGCGCCGCTGATATCGCCTGCCATGACCGCCAACGATACCGCCGCCGCCCGCCGGGCCGGCCTGTCTTCACTGGGGTGGAGCGCCATCGGCATGGCCATTATTGGGGTGAGCGTCGCCGTTTCGGCCCTTGTGGCTGAGCAGTGGTTGACAGGCGAGCGTG
>CAMDKB010000334.1 GCA_945901195.1 Rhizobium sp. Q54 | reverse complement strand
CATCAGAACACTCGCCGCCCTCGCGCCCGGCCGCGTCTGGCTCGCAACGCGCCTCATCTATGATACGCACATGCGCGAAACCTATGCGCAGCGCCTGCAACAGGCGCACGGCCTACGCTTGCCCCTGATCGCCACCAACGATGTCATCATGCATACGCATGACCGGCGGCCATTGGCCGATGCGCTCGCCTGCATCCGCGAAGGCGTAACAATTCATGACGCAGGCGCGCAACGGCTCGGCGCCAATGCTGAACGGCATCTAAAGTCGCCGGAGGAAATGGGGCGTCTCTTCGCAGAAGCGCCGCAGGCGATTCGCGAGACAGAACGCTTTCTCGCCGGCATCGAATTTTCGCTGGATCAATTGCGTTACGATTATCCGCAGGAATTGCGTGAAGGCTTTGCCAGCGAGCAGGAAGCGCTGATTCATTTCACCTATGAAGGCGCAGCATTTCGTTATCCGCAGGGTATGCCGGACAAGGTCGAAAAATCCCTGCGCTACGAGCTCGATCTTATCGCAAGTCTCAATTACGCCGCCTATTTTCTGACCGTCTATGACATCGTGCGCTTTGCGCGCGCAAGACATATTCTCTGCCAGGGCCGCGGCTCAGCCGCCAATTCCGCCGTCTGCTTTTGTCTGGGCATTACCGAAGTTGACCCTTCAAAACATGATCTTCTGTTCGAGCGATTCATCTCTGCAGAGCGCCGCGAACCACCCGATATAGATGTGGATTTTGAACATGAGCGGCGTGAAGAAGTCATGCAGTATATCTATAATCGCTATGGTCGCCATCGCGCCGGGCTCACCGCCACAGTGATTTCCTATCGTTCGCGCTCCTGCCTGCGCGACATGGGCAAGGTGTTTGGCATTCCTGAAACAACACTCGATGCATTGTCTAGAACCGTCTGGGGCCACCGCTCACAGGGCGTAGAAGACAAGGAAGCCCTGCGCGTGGGCGTCGATCCCAAAGAGCCGCGCCTCGCCATGGCGCTTGGCCTTGCGCAGGAAATATCCGGCTTTCCCCGCCATCTGTCGCAACACACCGGTGGCTTTGTCATCACGCACACGCGGCTTGATGAAGTCGTCCCGCTCGCCAATGCAGCGATGGAAAACCGCACGACAGTTGAATGGGACAAGGATGATCTGGATGCGCTCGGCATTCTGAAAATCGATATTCTGGCGCTTGGCATGCTCTCCTGTCTGCGCCGCTCGTTTGAGTTTCTGGAACAGCATTATGGCAAGGCGCTCACGCTAGCCACCATTCCTGCCGAGCAAAAGCCCGTCTACGACATGATTTCGTGCGCCGATACGATCGGCGTTTTCCAGATCGAAAGCCGCGCGCAGATGTCCATGCTGCCGCGCCTCAAGCCAAAGGCGTTTTACGATCTGGTGATCGAGGTCGCCATCGTTCGTCCTGGCCCCATTCAGGGCGATATGGTGCACCCCTATCTGCGCCGCCGCCAGGGACTGGAGCCTGTGCATTATCCGTCCAAGGAGCTGGAAAGCGTTCTGGGCAAGACGCTTGGCGTGCCGCTGTTTCAGGAACAGGCGATGAAAATAGCCATCGTGGCCGCCGGCTTCACGCCATCGGAAGCCGACAAATTACGCCGCGCCATGGCGACATTCAAACGCGTGGGAACATTGCATACGTTTCATGACAAGATGGTCGAGGGCATGGCAGCACGCGGCTATGATCGCGAATTTGCCTCTCGCTGTTTCAAGCAGATCGAGGGATTCGGCTCTTATGGCTTTCCTGAAAGCCATGCAGCATCTTTCGCGCTGCTGGTTTATGCCTCCGCATGGTTCAAATGCTGTTACCCCGCAATTTTCGCCGCCGCGCTGATCAATTCACAACCCATGGGCTTTTACGCAACCTCGCAGATCGTGCGCGATGCACGCAATCACGGCGTCGAGGTGCGTGAAGCCGATGTGAATTTCTCCGGTTGGGATTGTCAGCTGGAGGAAACAGGCCACGCATTTTCCAATACTCCGCCATCCTCCCCTGAGGGACCCGACAAAAGCCTCCGTCTCGGCTTTCGCATCATCAAGGGCGTACGCGAGGAGGACATGCGTCTCGTGATGGAAAAACGCGGCAAGGGCTATGATTCGGTGCGCGATCTCTGGCTGCGCACGGGCCTGTCGCCCGCCGTGATCGAACGCCTCGCCGTCGCCGACACCTTTCGCTCCCTCGGTCTGGACCGGCGCGAGGCGCTCTGGGCCGTGCGCGGCCTCAACCGCTCCGGCGACAAGGACGACCTCGCCCTGTTCCGCCACATCAACCTGCGCGAACTGGAACCTGACGCCCATCTGCCGCCCATGCCGCTGGGCGAGCATGTGGTGGAAGATTACCGGCAGATGTCCCTGTCGCTGAAAGCGCATCCGGTCAGCTTTTTGCGCGGCGAACTGGATAAGAAGAAGATTGTGAGATGTGGGGATCTGGGCATCCTCTGCCCGCCTTCAGCCAGAAGGGCTTACCCCAATCCCCGCCTCACCATTTGTGGCCTGGTGCTGGTGCGCCAGCGGCCCGGCACGGCCAAGGGCGTTGTCTTCATGACGCTGGAAGATGAAACCGGCACGGCCAATGTCATCGTCTGGCCAAAGGTTTTCGAAGCCCAGCGCCCCCTCGTCATCAGCGCACGCCTGGTTGCTGTCACAGGCCGTTGGCAGAACGAACAGGGCGTCATCCATGTCATCGCCGAAAAACTTGAAGACCTGACGCCCCTGCTGGGCCGCCTGTCATCGCTGGGCACAGAAATCTCCAGCTACGCCCGGGCAGACGAGGTGCTGCGCCCCCATGATCGCGAGAAAACGAAAATTGACGCCACACATCTGCTTCCAGCGCCCAATGCCCCCCAAACCTCTCCCCCGGCCCTGCTGCGAGACGCCGTGCGGGCCATGCCCAGGGGACGGAATTTTCATTGAAAACCGGCAACCGCCACTTTTCGCTTGTCCCCGCAAGCCCCCCGCATTATGTCCCTGCATGCACCGGATCAATCCAGCACTCCGGAGCGCGCCCCAAGCGCAAACGCCGGCTTAGCTCAGTTGGTAGAGCAACTGATTTGTAATCAGTAGGTCGAGGGTTCGATTCCTTCAGCCGGCACCATTATAAATCAAATAGTTATAATAAATTTCGGTTGCCGATAAAGCTATATCATAGCCTTATGGTAAGCGCATGGTAAGCAGTAGACCCGATTTCGTGGCCCGGCGTTGCATGCAGCGCCTGCATGTGACGCCACCTAAATCTTGCCGGTGGTATCTCGCGCGCGCGCACTTGGTTGCACAATTCGGTTCATCCGATGGCTCGCGCCCGTGCGCGTACCTCTGCCGATGGCCGCCCGGGTCCGCCAGCGGTTCGAAATATGTTGGCTAACCTCTTAGTTCACGGCTCCGATATGTCGCCGCTTGACCGTCTCAATAAATGCCGAACTGGGCAGGATCAGTCCCGCCTTTTGGTGGGGTTCGGAAAATTTCTGGAATTGCTCTCGGTCCTAAGTCTAAGGGCGGCTTAATTTCCAATGTCCTATTTACCTCTGGGCTCCGTACCTGCGGGCTCGGTACTTGCGGGCTCGGTACCTGCGGGCTCGGTACCTGCGGATTAGGAATCCCAGGGATTGAAACATCGGGCTGCCTAACTGAGGAGACAGCTATTTCATTCAGTCGAAATTGTCGTTCATCAAGCCAAGGACATCTCGTGGCCAATTCGCGTGACGACTGTTGGTTTAAGCCTACCTTCGAAAGAGTCTCGGCACTCGCAAGGGACCCCACGGGTTTCGCTGTTGGGGATTGTCTTCGCGCTAGATCGATTCGGACACTTATGCCGTCAACCATCATAACCGTATAGCACCACGCATATTTCCATCTAGTGTCCGTCTCGTTCGCGAATTCGTGACCAGCTGATAGTTCCCACATTCGATCCATAAAGGGTACTGAACTATGCTTAAACTTTGACATGTCGACTCGGCCGGGTTGCCTTTCCGACACTGAAGCGGGTCTTTGCGGAATGGGATTTGGATCTCCCTTCGCAATCTGAGATTGCGGCTCCGGAGACGTCGCCAGTGTTTCGCGACTTACATGCCTTTGTTGGCTGAACATAACGCCAAGGCCTAGTCCGACAGCTGCGATAGCAACAGCAATCCCGGTTGCTATGCGCCTCTTGGCTATCGCCTCTGCTTCTTTTCTTGCAGCGTCTGCTTCTGCTTGACGAATTGGCATTGAACTACGGAGAACCGCAAGTTCGATTGCTTTCTCTAGCAAAGACGTATTATGCCGCACCAGCATTTCGACTCTTTCCAAAGTTGACGGTCACCAATTCAGCGATGTCTTTAGGTAGAGTATCCGTGAGAGATTTGCGAATAGCATCTGGATCATCAGTGAGGACGGGGATATAGAGTATCTCTTTTACAACTCGTTCAACTGGTACTTCCACTCTCCTTTCAATCTCTTTTTCCGTTATTACTTCAAATGGGGTTGGCACATTTCTGGTCCGCCTCCATCGCCAAGTCAGCAACATTCGTCTAATCAATAATGAGAGCTTTGATGGCATATGGTCAGACGTTCCTATTTTTTGCAATGCCAGAGCTACTATTGCTGTTAATGGACCGGCGAGCGCCGCCAACATCGCTAAAGAGCCAAACCATAGCACTGAGACAAATCCTGCTTGGTCATCCGAGACAGTCTCTGGTCTAACGCCATAAAGACGAGCCGCTATTCGTCTAATTTGGTCAGTACGAGCAAGCTCCACCCTTTCATTCTCTATTGATGTCAATTTCGCGCTGAGCTCGTTCTTACTCAATTGTTCAGATTGGCTAACCTTTTGCTTTCCCGCTTCCGTTGACTGTGCCTCTTCAAATTGACGACGGGCGACTGCCTTTCTATCTTCCCAGTCTCGATCTATCTGATTTTGTTTTTGCCTTAATTCATCCCGCCTAGAGGTTAGCTGCTGCCTTTGTGCTGCTGTCATGGCAGGAGAGTTGATCTGCAGTCGATCAAACTGAGTACGCAACGATGATATTTCAGCTTCTAGGGAAGATACTTTTAGCTGATATAACTGTTCAATTCTGCGTCTGGGATTAGGCAATCTGGCAAGCTCTTCTTGATAGCGGCGTTCTATCTCTGCATCTCGAGCCCCCTTGATTCTCTCGACATAACTGTCACGTTGTCGCTCGAACTCGCCAACGGCATCCCGTATCGCAGCGTCTC
>CAMDKB010000333.1 GCA_945901195.1 Rhizobium sp. Q54 | reverse complement strand
GCGCTCAGAAGTTGGTAGCGAAAACGAATCGAAATCTGGTCGATCATTCCGCCCAGATATACGGGGCGTGCAACGGCGTGAATCCCTTGCCGCCATAATACGCCCATCGCGCCATCGAACAGATTCAGTTGTTATTCGGCGTCGCCTTACTGGCGCTGGCTTCAGCGACATCGCCCAGCGCGCGGGCAGCGATATCAATCGTGGAACGGCATAGTGCCAAGGGCGCGCAATCTCCTTGCCCGAAAGAGGATTCAAGCATCCTCACCTAGGTTATAATTTGCGTCAGATTTGCCGCGCCACCATACTCTGCTAGCCTTATGCACGTCATGCTCATCAAATAAAACCGGAGAATTCAATCCATGTCCGTAGAAATGTTCGACCTCGCAGGCGCTGACGACACGATCCGTTTTTCACCCTATTGCTGGCGCATCCGCATGGCGCTGGCGCACAAGGGGCTCGATGTGACGACTGTGCCCGTGCGCTTCATGGAAAAGACGAAACTTGAATTTTCTGGCCAAAAGCTCGTGCCGGTCATTCGCGACAACGGCAAAGTCGTCAGTGATTCCTGGGCGATTGCCGAATATCTCGACCAGACCTACCCGGATCGCCCGGCCCTGTTTCCGGGCGGAAGCCAGGCGCTCACGTCTTTCGTGCGCAACTGGACACAGACGCGGCTTTCCATGCCGCTGATGCGCGTGGCGCTGATGGACATTTTTGGGACGATCGACGCTGGAGATCGCGATTATTTCCGCACCACACGCGAGCAGCGTTTTGGCAAGAAGCTTGAGGAGGTCATGGCCCCGAATGAGGGCCGCGCCGCCTTCAACGCTGAGCTGGCCCCTGTACGCGAGACGCTGAAAGACCAGCCTTTCCTCAATGGCGCCTCGCCCGCGTTCGCGGACTATTGCCTGTTTGGCATCTTCATGTTTGCGCGCGGCGTAACCCCAAGCCAATTGCTGGATGAGGGCGATAGTGTTTACGCCTGGCGCGAACGGATGTTCGATTTGCACGGCGGTATTGCGCGCAAGGCCCCAGGTCGCGGCGCTTGACGCAGCGTTATTTCAAAACGCGCCGATCAATCCGCTCGCGCGCAAGCGTTCGAGACCGTTGACGTCGTCCACATCCCAGACGACGGCCGGTTCGGCCCATGTCATCTGCATGGCGCGCAAACGCGCGCGCGTTTGCGCCATGACTTCGCGCGTGCTCCAGACCATGTTGCGAAATATTCCGCTGCCCGGCTTTTGCAGTCCGGTCAACGCGTAGCCGCCATCCTCTGCGGGCAGAAAAACGGCATCGTGCGTTGCAAGCGCTTGCGCGCAATCGCGCCAATGTTGCGGCGTGATCGAGGGCGCATCGCTGCCGGCGAGCAGCGCCGGGCCACCCGCATGGACAAAAGCCTGCAACATGCGTGCGCCGAGATCTCCTTCGCATTGGCGATGCAGGCTGACGCCAAATTCTTTCGCGCATCGCGCGAAAAACGGATGGTCCTGATCATCTGCACACCAAAGGCCTGCGGGCCCAACTTCGCTGGCCCGCGCAGTCTGTATTGCATGCTCGACCAGCCGCGCGTGCAGCGCCGCTGCACCTTCCGCGCCAAGGGCGGGGATGAGCCTGGTTTTGCATTCGCCAGGAACCGGCGCGCGCGCGAAGATCATGAGGGGAATATCCATGTTCATGCATCTTCCTCCCGGGGGCGATAGCCGTAACGCAGCGCAAGATCACGAGGATCTGCGCCGAAAAAATATTGAAGGCGCAAGCGCCACATCAACAGGACCGTGCGCAGCACTCCGTTTTTCTCCCAGCGGCGGCCGGACGTGCGTGCGCGCGCGCGCAGACAGGCGGGCGGACCGATGCGCTTCAGCGCATTCGACGCGGCGATATCTTCCATCAGGGGCAATTCGGGAAAGCCGCCAATCGCGTCGAAGGCCTTGCGCGTCATAAACATCGCCTGATCGCCCGTAGCTATGCCAGTGAGCCGTGAGCGAAGGTTCATCATGCCCCCGATCAAACGTAGAATCGGCGAATGGCCGTCTATCCTCACATCGAAACGCCCCCAAGGGTGGGTCTGCAAAGCGGCCTCGATCAATTCCACCGCGCCAGCGGGCAGTTTTGTATCCGCGTGCAGGAAGAGCAGCTTGTCGCCCGTGGCCTCGCGTGCACCCGCATTCATCTGCATGGCGCGACCGCGTGGCGCGGGTATGACGAGATCGGCATGAAGCAAAGCGTGCCCAATCGTGCCGTCACGACTTCCGCCATCGGCCACAATCACCTGTGCGCCAAGGCCGCGCAGAGCGCCAAGCGTTTGGGCTATGCCTTCCGCTTCGTTGAGTACGGGGAGGATGATGGACAGGGACATGCTTGAACTCGCAGGCGCACGAACCGCGTGGTCCGCACTCGCCCCCTCCTACAGCATAATGCAGGCAGAATCCGGACAGGGTTCTCCCCGCGCGGACCGGCCTTCGGCCTGCCCATTGACCTTGGCCCGGGGGCATGCGACCGGACAAGGTAGAGCAGAAGGCGCGAAAGGCGCAGGCGCGGGGGTAACTGGACAGGACGGCGATGGACGCCCGCCTGTCTGCTTTTTCCGGCCGGCCCGGTTCCGCCCGCTGCCCGTGCAAGCCATGTCCAAACTGAACGGAGACTCCGATGCCATATCTTGATACGCCCGAAGGTTCACCTGATGACAAGATCGGCTGGGGCTCCGATGTCGCCGCGCAGATGCTGCGTTTGTCCGGCATCAAGTATGTCAGCCTCAATCCCGGCGCATCCTATCGCGGCCTGCACGATTCCATCGTCAATCACTTGGGCAATCGCGATCCTGGAATGCTGCTCTGCCTGCATGAAGACCACGCGATCGGCATCGCCCATGGCTATGCGAAAGCCACCGACGAGCCGATGGGCGCCATTGTCCATTCCAACGTCGGGCTGATGCACGGCCACATGGCCATCTTCAACGCCTATTGCGACCGCGTTCCCATGATTATCATGGGCGCGACCGGCCCCGTGGATTCCCATCAGCGCCGCCCCTGGATTGACTGGATTCATACATCGCAGGATCAGGCCGGGATTGTGCGCGACATTCTCAAGTTCGATGTGCAGCCCTCTTCGCCCGAAGCCATCGTGGATGGCATGCTGCGCGCCAACATTGCCACCCGCACCGAGCCTTGCGCGCCTGTCTATATTGTGCTGGACGCGGGCCTGCAGGAAGCCTCGCTCGAACGCCCGGTGAAGATGCCGGACATGGCCCGCTTCAAGGCGCCTGCCTCGCCGCGCGCCCATGCGGACGACATCGCGAAGATCGTCACCATGATCAAGGCCGCAAAGCGTCCGATGATACTTTACGGACGCGGCACCCGCGCCCAGAAGGATTGGGACAACCGGCTGAAGCTGGCCGAAAGCATCGGCGCGTGTGTGATGACGGACCTCAAATGCGGCTCGGTCTTCCCGACTGATCATCCCGCGCACGTGATCGAGCCATTCAACCAGCCCGCCAAGCCGCAGCACGACATTCTCGCCGAAGCCGATCTCATCCTTGCTTTCGAATGGGTGGATCTGGGCGGCTGCGTCTGCCCGCCCATGGGCGGCACGAATGTCAACGCCAAGATCGTCAACGTGACGATGGATCATCATCTGCATAACGGCGCGCACACCGTTTATCAGCTGATGTCCCCGGCTGACCTCTTGATCTCCGCCTCTTCGGAAGCTGTCGTCGCCGATCTGGTGGCTGCCGTGGGCGGCGCGAAACAAGAGCCGTGGCGCGCGCCTGTGCGCCGCACTTATGGCCCGAATGAGAACGGCAAGATCCGGATGGCGGATGTCGCCAATGAATTGCGCAAGAACTTTGCCAATCCTGATGATATGACGCTGGCGGCCGTCGCGCGCGGCTGGCCTTGCGATCTCTGGCCCTTCCGCAACCCTGACGCCTACATGGGCAAGGACGGCGGCGGCGGCATCGGCTCTGGGCCGTCAATCTCGATCGGCGTGGCTCTCGCCAATGCCGACCGGGGCAAGGAGACAGTCGCTGTTCTGGGCGACGGCGATTTCCTGATGGGCGGACATGCGGTCTTCACCGCCGTGAAGCACAAGATCCCGATCCTGTTCATCATCAACAACAACCAATCCTACTTCAACGATGAGCTGCATCAGGAAACCGTCGCCAAGCGCCGCAACCGCCCGGTGGGCAACCGTTGGATCGGTCAGGCCATCACGCCCGGCGTCGAGATCGCAAAATTTGTCGAATCGCAGGGGGCAACCGGCATTGGCCCGGTGACGTCGCTCGCCGATCTGGCGGTCGCTATCAAGAAAGGCGTCGAAATCATGCGCGCCGGCGGCGTGGCGCTCGTCGACGTGCATATCCCGCCAGCCGATCGCGGAACAAGCTCGACCGGCTTGCGCAATACGTGAGCGCGCCGTCATCCCGGAAAGACCGCAGGGCTTATCCGGGATCGCTGTATTCTTGTGTCTTTTAAAACTGTGCGGTCCCGGATAAACGCTGCGCGTTTTCCGGGATGACACCTTCTGGCGCTTTTGGTTCGCGCCCGGCTTCGGGCCTGATATACTTGCCGCAACTCAAATCCGGCAGGACATCCCATGCAGCGCGTCACAATCTCTGTCGATGATAACATGGCCAAGGCCATTGATGATTATATGGCCCGCACGGGCTATACCAATCGCTCCGAGGCGATGCGCGATCTGGTTCGTGACGCCCTGGTGCGCACGGGTGGCGCGGAGGACACGGCCGAGTGCGTGGCCTCGGTTTCCTATGTCTACGATTATGATGGGCGGGACCTCGCGATGCGGCTCGACAAGGCGCAACATGAGCACCACGATCTGACGATCTCCTCAATGCGCACGCGACTGGACCATAAATTCTGCATGGAGGTGACCGTGCTGAAGGGGGCGACTGGCCCGGTACGCAAGCTGGCGGAAAGCACTATCGCCGAACGTGGCGTGCGCTTTGGGCAGATCAATCTGGTGCCCATTCGCTCGGATGGACATCGTCATTCGCACGGCGAGCATGGGCACTCGCACGAACATTCTTCACCGGCGTTGTAGGGCCTGTCGTCATTTAAGGGATTCGCAAATCAGTGAAAGCGTGATTCATGTGGAGCCTTCCTGAAGGAGGCTTGTGATGGAACGCCATGCTTTGCGCGACGATCAATTCGCTCGGATTGAAAATTTGCTTCCGGGTCGTCCCGGCA
>CAMDKB010000332.1 GCA_945901195.1 Rhizobium sp. Q54 | reverse complement strand
GAGAATTTTTATTCACCCGATTCCCCTGTGTTCAAATATCCCTGCTTGCGCCGTCCCGGAAGCGCCGGTATTGTAACGCTATGCCAGGGGTGCCGGTCGGTTGATGTAAAAGTCGCGGGCGGCTGAGATTAGACCCTTTGAACCTGATCTGGGTGATGCCAGCGAAGGG
The DNA here is from genome assembly GCA_945901195.1 of Rhizobium sp. Q54. Taxonomy (GTDB): domain Bacteria; phylum Pseudomonadota; class Alphaproteobacteria; order Rhizobiales; family Beijerinckiaceae; genus Terripilifer. The sequence continues at coordinate 5,065 of CAMDKB010000332.1, read as the reverse complement.
AGGCGGTTGCTGGCGCCAGCTGCCACTGCCCTCCCGCGATTGCCTTCCCTGATTTAAACAACAAGCCGTATCATTTGCGGCAGGGAGAAGACGTCATGAGTGAAAAGTCATTGCCCAATCGCCGTGCGTTCATTGCAGCTGCAGCGACAGGTGTGGTGGCCTCACCATCCATCGTGCGAGCGCAGGAAGTCATCAACTGGCGAATGGTGACTTCGTGGCAGAAGAACCTTCCCGGCCCCGGTGTTTCAGCCGAGCGTCTTGCCCAGCGCATCAACACAATGAGCGGCGGACGCCTTAACATTACAGTTTTTCCCGCCGGCGCCATTGCTCCGGCTTTCGGCGTGATGGAAGCCATCTCCACTGGCGCAGTCGAGATGGGTCACACAGCGTCCTTTTTCTGGGATGGCGCGCTGCCCGGCTCCGCTTTCTTTACGACGGCTCCCTTCGGTATGGGACCTCTTGCGCATCAGACATGGATTGAACATCGCGGCGGGCAGGCGCTTTGGGATGAGCTTTACAAGCCGCGTGGTGTTCGTGGATTGCTCGCTGGCAACACCGGCCCGTCCATGGGCGGGTGGTTTCGCAAGCCCATCAATTCGGTGGAAGACATCAAGGGGCTGCGCATCCGCGTGGCCGGCATGGGCGGGGAAGTCTATGCAGCGTTGGGCGCTGTGCCGCAGAACATTCCGCCCGGCGATATTTTTTCGGCACTGGAACGGGGAACCATCGATGCGGTCGAATTGCTTGCGCCAGTGAACGATCTGCCCATGGGCTTTGAGCGTCACGCCCCCTATTATTACATGCCTGGGTTCAACAAGCCCAATGGTGCGGGCGAAGCCCTGATTTCACTGGCGGCGTTCGGGAAACTCCCGGCGGATATTCAGCGGGTGATCGAGAACGCCTGCCAGGCCGAGCATTCTGCCGCATTGGCCGAAGCCGAACACATGAATGCATCCGCCATTCTGGAGCTGATCGCAAAGGGCGCGAAAATTACAGCTTTCCCCGTCGAGGTCATGAAAGCCGCGCAAGCCAAAACGTTCGAGATCGTGGAAACCAAGGCGCAGAAATCGCCAATCACAGCGCGTATCGTCGCTTCCTGGCGTGAAGCGCTGAAGGCGGGCGGTTCCTGGTCGAGGATCGAGAGCTATAGCGAGCAGGCGATGCGCAGCTTGTGACGGAAAATTTTCCACGAAATTGACGGGGCGCATAGGAATCTTGTTGCCCGGTGCTATAACTGCGCATGTCGGCAAGCTTGGGTGCTGCATGCGGCTTTCACTCATGAAGTATTCCATTCTTATTCCGACCCATAATCGGGCGGCTTATCTGAAACGCGCCCTGCAATCGCTTGCCGATATGCGGAAACCCTCTGATGTCTCCCTCGAAATTCTTGTCGTTGCCAGCGCGTGTCATGACGACACAGTCAAAACAGCCAAGGCGTTTGAAAGCCTTTTGCCGCTGCGGGTGTTTGAGGTCAGGGAACCTGGAGTTGCCCGGGCCAGAAATGTCGGCTTGGACGCAATGGACGGAGACAACATTATTCTGCTGGACGATGATGTCACCGTTCCGGCTGGATTTATTGAAGCCTATCACGACGCATTCACCAGATTTGCTGATTATGGATTTTTCGCCGGTGCGATTACGGCGCGGCTTGAGGGTGAACCAGCCGCAGTCATTCGTGATGTCCTGGAAATCATGCCATCAACATATTCACAATTGTGGCTGGGCGATGAATCGCGGCTGCTTGACAAGACGGCGAGGGAACTCCCTTTTGGCGCGAATTTGGGAATGAGGCGAGCGGCCCTTGGCGATTTGCGTTTTGATGAGACGCTTGGCCGTACAGGTGGCAGCCTCAATTGCGGTGAAGAAACCTTGTTGTTACAAAACATGAGCGGCGCTGGACTCAAGGGTCTCTGGGTGCCGCAAGCGCATGTTGAACACTGGATCCATCCTTCCCGTCAGACAATGAAATATGTCACGAATTACTGGCGGCAGATCGGCATGATGCAAGTCCGTCTCGGTCACGTGACCGCACTGGAAGCGCAAGCCGCCAAAGTGGCTGGATGGCGGCAGAAGCTCTATTACTGGAAGAAGCGGCTGCGCAAACCCGCCGCTGTCTGGATCCCGATTTTCCGCGAAATGATGTTGCAAGATGTCAGGCGCGCTGCATTCGAAGCGGGGGAATACGCACGGAATGTGCCTGCCGCTGCATTCCCCGTTCATCCCGTCGCGCCCAAAACTCCTGTTCCTTGATGCGATGACAACACAGACGTCGTGGCCAAATGATCGCGGCGATCAATCTATCAAGCCGCATTTGCTGCAGGTAGCGCTTTGGTCATTTCTTCCAGCCACGAAGCGTCAATGCCGTTCAGTGACATCAGTTCGCTGGCCGCTTCTTCTTTCGTTTGCGCTATCATGGGAATAACAGCGGGATTTTCCCCCTCGCTCGGGTGACAGGCAAATTCCAGCCTGATGCCATTCGGGTCAAGGAAATAGATGCCGTCGAGACCCGGCAATTGCGGCAATGGCCCGACATAGGGGATGTTGTTGGCCTTCAACCGCACTTGGAGGGCGCGGAATTTCTCTACTGTGACGACGAACGCGCAGTGCTGCATGGAGCCGATGGCATTGCGGTTGCCGGCAGGTTCCTTGCCTTTTGGAATTTCGAAAAAGGCGATCACACTGTCATTGCCCATGTCGAAGAAGTAGTGACGCACGGATTCGTAGGGCGGATTGCCTCTGTTAGTGGGACCTGTGCCCAGCCCGGCAGGCACTTTCATCGCGTGCACCAGGGGCATGCCCAGAACGCGGGTGTAGAATTCGGCCGTCGCCTTCATATCGTCGGTGCAGAGCGCCAGATGATGAATGCCGCGCGTTGGAGGGCCGACGAGTGTATGATTTGGCTGCAGGGTATGTGTGGTCATGGTCTATCCCCAAAGGCAATATTGCGGAGTGTGATTTTTGAAACTAACGGACCCCTGCGGCAGCTGCAACTAGTCTGGCGCGGTCACTTTCCAGCGAAACTGGGCAATGCCTGCTGCGCCAAGATTTGGTCCTGCTGAAGATGAGCGTGCGCCGCCCGTGCCGAATGCGGCCTCCTGCAGCAAGGCGTGCAGGGCGTTCGAGCCACCGAGCGCCCCTGCGTTTCTTGCCGGAGCGGGCTGGCGCAGATAACGGAAGTCGGCAGGAAGAGATGTCTTGTCCTCCTGTTCTACAGCGATGAAGAGCAGCCGCTCCAGCCCGATAGGAAAGGGTTCGCCGCGTTTGCTATCCCAGGTAACAATCGTGATGGGAATAATGCGGGGTGGCGCCCCGGGCAACAGGCGCAAACCTTCGGGGGGGCCCATATAGTCGATCGCCCCGCCGCCATCGATATAGAGTGGCGTTGCGTCGAGAACCTTCTTACCCGTATTGCGCAAGGTGAAATAGACGATGTCGCAATGAGCGAGCGCTGGAAGTTCGGAGGGACCCGCAAGCGGCGTCGTATGTTCGGGTAGACGATCCATCATGGGCTTGGCGCAAGCCCGGTCGTCTGGCGCCTTGGCGTTTGCAGACAAAACGCCAGGTTCACTGCGCGCGATGGCGGCCTTGATTTCCAATGACTGACTTGCCGGGCCAGCGCCCATGGATTCGGCAGCCTTGATGAGATTGCGCACCTTGAACTGGCCGCGCAAGACTTTCACAATTTCGTCTCGCGTTGAAGGGATGTCCTTGAATCTCTGCAACGACAAGTTTGCCGTCTGACGGCGACCTGCCGTGATGATTTCGCCGTCGGAATTGGCGATCCAGAGACGGTCGTTTGCGAGCTTCAGAAAAATGTCAGCTGTTCCAGATGCGGGTTCGATGCGGATGCTTTTGGGGAGAATGTCGCTCCCTTCGGCAAGCGCTTGAATCGCAGCGTAGGCATTGGCTTCCCGGGGGGAGAAATTTTCCTTGTGTTCGGGCATTGCTACGCGCATTTCCAATGCGAGCCCGCGTTCCTCGATTTTCGCCGTCAGCCTGCCGGTTTCATCCAATGTCTTCAGGGATGGTGCGGGCACTTCTCGATTTGGAACCGGCTCAGCCACCGAAAATGAGCCACCGGCCTCCTTTATCCGTGCATAGCCAAGAGGCTGCGCGGCGCTATCGCTGGCTGCGGAGAGAGAGATCAAGGCGCCTTCGCTGACTTCGTCGAGCACGCCGGCATCCACGATCAATTGTCCGGATGCAATTCGTGCGGGATAGGTCTTGGCTTCACCCGCACGCGCGCCGAAAAGCCCGGCGCGCAGATCACCTTCGAAAAGAGGTGATGGCGCCGTGGCGCCCCATTGGTCATATCCAGCCAGGACCATCTGAGCCAGATCTGCATAGGATTGGGCGCGGCCTGTGCGAAGTGCTTGCACCAGATAAAATACCAGCACGCCATGCGGGCGCTTTTCCCCGCCGCCGTAGCCCTTTGGCAGATTGCGCTGAATCGCCAGTTCGTCCGGATGCGCAGCGAAGAACGCGACATAGCCGCCATCTGCCTGCGGCGATGCGCCAAGCGGACTGGAGGGTTTTGGTTTCTCCGCAGTGTTGCCGCGGGATTTCGGCATGGCCGCTGCCGCCATCTGACGGGCCGCCTCCAGTCGCTCGGGGGGGACACCCAGCACTGCCGGGCCGACCTTCTTGGCAAGGACACCCTGCTCGGCGCCGCGGGTTATCGTTCCGGAATGACAGGCATCAACGATGACCCACAAAAAGGCCCCCTTCTTGCGGATGGCCGCCAGCGCCACGCCGAATTCGTCTCCGGCTATCGCATTTTCCACTGCGCCGACCGCATCGTTCCACTTGCCGATATCTATGGGCAGGAAAATCGGGTTCAGCCCGTCGGGGTGATGAACAAGGGAGGCCTTGTCCGTAATGGGCGCTTGCGATCCGTGGCCCGATAACATGATGATGATCTGTTCGCCCGGCTGGGCATCTCGCGCAAGCTTTTCCATTGCAGACATAATGGCTGCGCGTGTTGGCATGCCATCGGCAGGGCGGGCGGCATCGGTATCGGACAGGCTGTCGGCAAGCAAGATGATGTCTTTGTCGGCAAAGCCCC
>CAMDKB010000331.1 GCA_945901195.1 Rhizobium sp. Q54 | reverse complement strand
CTGGCTGTCGGTCGAGGCGGATGTGGTTGTGCGCTTTCAGGGCGGGCACAATGCCGGACATACGCTTGTCATCGACGGGGTGACCTACAAATTGTCGCTGCTGCCGTCCGGCATTGTGCGGCCGGGCAAATTGTCGGTCATCGGCAATGGCGTGGTTGTCGATCCGCACCATCTGGTCAAGGAAATCGCTGGTCTGCGCAAGCAGGGCGTCGAGGTGTCCCGAGAAAATCTCCGGGTCGCCGAGAACGCGCCGCTGATTCTCTCCGTTCACCGGGAGCTGGATGCGCTGCGCGAAAATACGGCGGCGGCGGGTGCGAAAATCGGCACGACCATGCGGGGCATTGGCCCCGCTTACGAAGACAAGGTCGGCCGCCGGGCGATCCGGGTCATGGATCTGGCAGATTTTACGACTCTGGACGCCAAGATCGCGCGCCTGCTCACTCATCATAATGCCTTACGGCGTGGTTTTGGGCTGGATGAAATCAAGGCGCAGGTGATTCGCGACGAGTTGGCGGCCGTGGCTGAGGAAGTGCTGACCTATGTGGACCGCACCTGGTCCCTGCTTGAAGATCTGCGTCGTGCCGGCAAGCGCATTCTGTTCGAAGGCGCGCAGGGTGCTCTGCTTGATATTGACCACGGCACCTATCCCTATGTGACATCGTCCAACACGGTCGCTGCCAATGCGGCGACAGGCTCGGGGCTTGGACCAAAAGCCGCGCAATATGTACTGGGCATCGCCAAGGCCTATACGACCCGCGTGGGGGAGGGGCCTTTCCCCTGCGAACTGAAGGATGCGACGGGTCAATTGATTGGTGAAAAAGGGCATGAATTTGGAACTGTGACAGGCCGTCCGCGTCGTTGCGGCTGGTTCGACGCGGTTCTGGTGCGCCAGACCGTCAAGACCTCCGGTATCGACGGCATTGCCCTGACCAAGCTGGACGTGCTCGACGGTTTCAAGGAAATCAAGGTTTGCACGGCCTACAGGCTCGATGGCGAAACCATCGACTATCTGCCCGCAGCGCAAGCGGCGCAGGCGCGGGTCGAGCCGATTTATGAAGTTATTGAGGGATGGCCGGGGACAACCCAGGGCGCACGCTCATGGGCGCAACTTCCGGCGGCGGCTGTGAAATACGTCCGTCGAATCGAAGAGTTGATTGGCGCACCCGTATCCCTGTTGTCCACAAGCCCCGAACGTGCGGATACAATACTTGTTCATAATCCCTTCCAGGACTAGGTACTTTTGTAAGTCACGGAACTATCGGGATTGACGTAGCGGCGCAGGGATGGTCTGAACGCAAAATGGCCGATTACTACCCACTTTTGTCGCGGGCCGTATCTGGTTTGCCGTCTTCAACGCCAATGTCTCGCCGGGCGATTTATGATCGCGCCAGCAAGGCCTTGCTTGGCCAGTTGGGTTCGATTCAGCCCCCCATACCCGATGAAGATATCGCACGGGAGGAAAAGGCTCTGGAGGAGGCGATTGCGCGGATCGAAGCAGATCATGCGTCGCCTTCGGTAGAACTTGCGGGAACTGCGGCGATTGCCGCAGCGCTGGCCGAACTGGAGCAACCGGACGATACCAAGCCGGCAACGCCCGCGGTCAAGCCGCTGCCGCCTGCATCTGTGCGGCCGCCGGCAGCGCCTCCCCCATCACCTCCTGCGGCGCCAAGCGTTTCGACGACTGGAGTTTCTACTTCGGGTGTTTCGGCACCTGTCGTTTCCGCGCCCCCCGCCGCTGTGCGCCCGTCTGCTCCTTCGGCCAGTGCTGCGCCACCTGCCGTTCCCGTCTCTTCCCCGGTCGCCGCGCCTGCGACGGAGACGTCCGCACCGAGCGTTTCGGTCCGCCCGCCTGCGCCGCTGTCCGCGCCGGCTGTATCCACCCCAGTGTCCGCACCCCCAACGGCTGCACCGGCGCAAGCCAATCTGGCCTATGATCTGGACCGGCCATTGCCGCCTGCGGGTCCAGCAGTCACTGCCTCCGCGCCCAAGGCAAGTAACAAGAATGCGAAAGCGCAAGGTGGCAGACCGGACGACCGCAGGCCCGTTGCACTTTATGCGAGTCTGGGCCTTGTGTTGATTGTTCTTGCTGGCGGTATTGGTTATTACGCTTGGAAAACCAAGCTTACGCCGGAACAATTCAAGGCTGCGCGCCCCTCGTCAGGGCCCGTGTCCGTCCCAACGGCTTCATCACAAGCGCCCGCCAATGCGCCGAAGAATGAGAGCCGTGCGGCAGGCGCTGACGCAGCCAGGACTGGCGAACCGCCGGCTGAACCAGCTACGCCCGAGCGTCCGCGTATCACGACGCAGGCAGATAAACCGGCACAGGCTCCTTCGACCCAGACGCCCGCACCGCTATCCACCGACCAGCCGCCAGCTTCAACCGTGGCTGTCGCGCAGCGCAGCGCTATCCTGATTGCCGCCCCCACGCGCGAGAATGCGCAGAACGTGCAGACCTATGTTGGAACCGTGGTGTGGCGCACTGATAATGTCAGCCGTGGCACAGGACAGCCGCTGTCCCTGGCCGTCCGGGCCGATATCGATATACCCGATGCGAAATTTTCCGCAGCGATGACCGTCGAGAAAAATTACGACACGACACTTCCCGCATCGCATACTGTTACATGGCGCTTTCAGCGGGTGGACGACAGTCCGATTCCGGAAATTGTCGAGATCGACACTTTGCAGATGCGGGATGAGAGTTCGCCAACCGTTCACCCTTTGGCCGGCGCCAAGGCGCGCATCACAGCCAACATCTTCATCATCGCACTTGCGGCAGGTGAGTCCTCTGCCAAGCGCAATCTAGATCTGCTTGAGAAAAAGGGGTGGTTCGATCTGCCCGTGCGCACATCCGACAACAGGCTGGCCAAGATCACGCTGGAAAAAGGCACGCAGGGCGACAGGTTGCTGCAGGATGCAATGGTGCGCTGGGCGCAGCCGTAGGTTTTCGTTTTGGAAGCAGAAAAAGGCGCAATGCGTGGATGCATGACGCCTTTCGTGGTTTCAGAGTGCCGAGGGTTTCAGCGATCCGACGTTAATGTGCCGGCAGTGCTGCTGCCGGTGTGCTGGTAATTGCCAGCGGCGGCGCTTCGATCCGGGCTAGCCCGGCCTTGACGGCCTGTTGCACTTTTTCAAACGCGCGTACCTCGATCTGGCGCACACGTTCGCGGGAGATGTTGAATTCTTCCGACAAGGCTTCCAAGGTTATCGGGTCATCCTCCAGCCGGCGGGCCTCGAAAATGCGGCGCTCGCGCTCGTTGAGCACGCCAAGCGCACTGCGCAGCGCCGAGAGACGGTTGTCGCTCTCTTCCTGATCGATCAGCCTGCTTTCCTGGCCAGGGGTATTGTCCACCAGCCAATCCTGCCATTCGCCTTCGCCGTCTATCCGTAGCGGTGCATTCAACGAACTGTCACCGCCCAGGCGGCGGTTCATCTCGATGACCTCCTGCTCATGGACGCCGAGCTTGGTGGCGATGGCCTTGACCTGTTCAGGGCGCATATCGCCTTCTTCCAACGCGGAAATCTGGCTTTTGGCCTTGCGGAGATTGAAGAACAGCTTTTTCTGGTTGGCCGTTGTGCCCATTTTAACGAGCGACCACGAGCGCAGGATATATTCCTGAATAGACGCGCGAATCCACCACATCGCGTATGTGGCGAGACGGAAGCCCTTTTCGGGCTCGAAACGCTTGACCGCCTGCATCAGGCCGACGTTGCCTTCGGATACGACTTCACCGATGGGCAAGCCATAGCCGCGATAGCCCATGGCAATCTTGGCCACCAGGCGCAGATGCGAGGTGATCAGTTTTTGCGCGGCATTGCGGTCATCATGCTCACGCCAGCGCTTGGCGAGCATATATTCTTCCTCCGGCGCCAGCATTGGAAAGCGTCGAATTTCAGCGAGATAACGGTTCAGACCACTTTCAGCGGAAAGCACCGGTAAAGCTGCAGCCATTTTATCCTCCTTGGGGGACCCCCAAAATGGGGCGGCTCCCTGCGGCTGCATTACGCCAGCCGCCTGCGTACTCATATAAGGGGCCGGGATGGTGGCTTAAAGAGGGCAAATACGGAAGGTGAAGCGCAGGGCTTGATCACGAGTTCGTATGCTATATGAAATCATATATTTATAATGACAGCTTGAATACAAGTCCGGCGAAGCGAACCAGGATACCCTTCAATCTTGTCCGCCTGGTGGCCGGGATCGCGCCGAGGGCCGGAAGCCCGGGCTTGAGTTGTTTTACCCTTTTGCGGATGGACCAAAGGAGGGCAGACATTTTCTCCAGTGCGGCTATAAGTGCTGCCGAATTCGCAAGAGGACTCTCCGCCCATGAAATATGGTTCAGGCATCGCCGCTGTCGATCACTATGTAAACAAGGAATATGACAGCGTCTTCGGGATGTCGTCGCAATTTGCGGCGATTATCGCCGCACATGTTATGGACCATCAGACCAAGCTTGGCATTAGTGGAAATATTGCGGAGATTGGCACTTTCGAGGGGCGTTTTTTCATTGCAATGGCGCTGGCGACGCAACCTGGCGAAAAGGGCGTGGGGATCGACACATTCGAATGGCCGAGCCCCAAAGTGCGCGACAAGTTGCACGCCCACATGGTTCGTCTGGGCGTGCGCACAGCCGACATGACCATCCTGACCGCCAACAGCGAGAATTTGAAGCCAGCCAATATTTCCGGGCCGGCCGGTGGCCCGGTCCGGTTTTTCCATGTGGATGGGGACCATAATCCCAAGGCGCTCAAGCACGATCTCGACCTCGCTTACGCCGTCATGCACCCCCAAGGCGTGATCTGTCTCGACGACATGCTGCACCCCGGCTTTCCACTGCTGACGGTGGCTGTTTACGAATGGCTGGAAAAGCATGGGGATATGCGGGTTTTCTGCGTGATCGACCGAGAGGACATTGTGGCGGCGCCGAAATTCATGCTGTGCAAGCATGAGGCGGCAGCGCTCTATGAGGAAGACCTGTTGAAAGCCTTTCCTGAATGGCATTTTGATGCGGCGTCGCAATGGGGCAAGTGGATAGCCATCGTACTGACGCCAAACCCGCGTTTTGCGATTGTTGAATGAAATCAGTCAGTTTCATGTTTTTTCGTAACTGCCCAGGTTCCTTCCTGCCACCGTGATTTTTATCCGATTTTCCTGGACCTATGAACCGGTTTCCGATTCAAGCATCGGATGGTCGCTGAATCGCCAGACGTTCCGTCCCGGGAAGAGCTGATCGCGCTGGTTCAG
>CAMDKB010000330.1 GCA_945901195.1 Rhizobium sp. Q54 | reverse complement strand
CGCCAAACTCCGAAGCGTTTTCGCGTCGAAATCCGCGCGCAGGGGAATAGGCAAAGACATGACGAACCTCCTCGTTCGCCACGAATGAATCAGACACCGACTGATTTGGATAGCCAGAACGAGTCACGCATCAAGGGAGATGGTATAACTCATAACAGCAGCGCTGATGCGCCGGATGTTTCGATCTACCCATGGGTCAATCGAAACCGCCCTTGGTATCAGCCTGCCAGCAGGCTCTTCACGACGCCGCTCGCCTTGCCAAAGTCCATCTGGCCCGCAAATTTCGCGCGCAGGCTGGCGACCACCTTGCCCATGTCTTTCATCGAGGCTGCGCCGGTTTCCGTGATGGCGGCGGCGACGGCGGCCTTCACTTCCTCTTCTGTCATCTGTTTGGGCAGGAACTCGCTAATGATGGCGATTTCGCCGCGTTCCTGCGCTTCGAGCTCGGGACGGCCAGCATTGGCGTATATATCGGCTGATTCCTGGCGGCTTTTGATCATTTTTTGCAGAAGCGCCAGAATTTCCTCATTGCCCAGCGGCTTGCCCGTGGTGCGGGCTTCGATATCGCGATCCTTCAGGGCAGCCATGATCATGCGCACGGTGGCAAGACGCGGCTTGTCTCCAGATTTCATGGACGCCTTCATCATCTCGGTAAATTGCTCGCGCATTGCGTTCTCCTGTGCGCCCAAGGGGCGAAATGTGACAGTCGGGGTTGACCCGACCGCGCCCAGCCCATAGGTCTTGCGCGGTTTAGCAGATTCATGACAGCGCGCTCTGTAGCACACCCGTATCGCGGGCGGTGCTCGCGCGCACGGGAACGGGTGTAGTCCGGGCATGGTTCAGGTTCAAGACAAAGAAACAGCAGGCGGTTGGAGCATTCCGGTGCAAACCGCCGTATTGGTGCTGGCAGATGGCACGGTGCTCGAAGGCTTTGGCCTTGGCGCAACCGGCCATGCGGTGGGTGAAGTCTGCTTCAACACCGCCATGACGGGCTATCAGGAAATCCTCACGGACCCCTCCTATGCCGGGCAGATCATCACCTTTACCTTTCCCCACATTGGCAATGTCGGCACAAATGAGGAAGATATCGAGACGGTGAACATGGCCGCCGCAACAGGTGTGCGCGGCTGCATCGTCCAGGCGCCGGTCACCGGCCCAGCCAATTTCCGCGCTACACGGCATCTCGATCAATGGCTGAAAGCGCGCGGCATCATTGGCCTTTATGGCATCGATACCAGGGCGCTGACGGCCCTCATTCGCGAAAAAGGCATGCCAAATGCGGTCATCGCCCATGCCCCTGATGGCAAGTTCGATCTGCCCCAACTGAAGGCCGAAGCCGCCGCCTGGCCGGGCATCGACGGGATGGATCTGGTCCCCTCAGTCAGCACGACGCAACGCTATGGCTGGGATGAAACAACCTGGGTGCTGGGCGAAGGCTATGGCCATCAAACCGCGCCGAAATACAATGTCGTGGCCATAGATTACGGCGTGAAACGCAACATTTTGAGGCTGCTGGCAAAGGCCGGCTGCAAACTGACCGTTGTACCCGCGACCACGGCGGCTGCCGATATTCTGGCGTTGAAACCCGATGGCGTCTTTCTGTCCAACGGCCCCGGCGATCCCGCCGCGACAGGGGTCTATGCCGTGCCGGCGATCCAAGCGATTCTGGACGCCAAAGTGCCGGTATTCGGCATCTGTCTGGGCCACCAGATGATGGGGCTCGCCATCGGGGCAAAGACGAAAAAGATGCACCAGGGCCACCACGGCGCCAACCATCCGGTGATGGACTACACCACCGGAAAGGTGGAAATCGTCTCGATGAATCATGGTTTTGCGGTCGATACCGAAACCCTGCCCGCCAACGCGAAGGAAACCCACCGCTCGCTGTTCGACGGCTCGAACTGCGGCATCGCCCTGACAGACCGTCCGGCCTTTTCAGTCCAGCACCACCCCGAAGCCAGCCCCGGCCCGCAGGACAGCCACTATCTGTTCAAGCGCTTTGTGGAAATGATGGGCGAGTCTACAGCGGCCGGCAAAACTGGTGGCTGAACCCGCAGTGCAGCGCCCGCTTCCACAGGGTTTTCAGCCGGAGGTGCGGGTGGCGAGACCTCCTGCGACTTTGCGCCAATCAGCGGAACTTTTCGCCCCGGCTGGCCTTGGCCCGGAAAGGCACGACCTATTGCGCTGGCGACCGAAGCACTCCGATTGGTGTGTTTTTTGGATTGCAGACCGGGTAGCTGATTTGATTTCTGACGCATAAGGAATAAAAGCATAGATTGGGGATTTGGTCAATGCGGGCGTCGCAAACCGGGCAAGGCCGCCTAATGCTTCGTCTGGGTGAGTTGGTCCACATAGGCAATACCCATCGCCGACAGAATGAAGATCGTGTGGATGATGGTCTGCCACATGACGGCTTCAGAAGAGATCGTGGCGGTCGGGGTTCCAATCCGGCTGGCTTCGATGAAGGTGCGCAGCAGGTGAATCGAGGATATGCCGATGATGGCCATGGAGAGCTTGATTTTCAACACGCCTGCATTGACGTGGCTGAGCCATTCGGGCTGATCGGGATGGCCTTCAAGATTGAGGCGCGAGACGAACGTTTCATATCCGCCGACGATGACCATCACCAGCAGGTTTGAAATCATGACGACGTCGATCAGGCCCAGCACGACAAGCATGATTTGCTGCTCGTTAAAGCCTGTCGCATGGGAAACCAGGTGCCACAATTCCTTGAGAAACAGGAACACATAAACGCATTGGGCGACAATCAGCCCGAGATACAGCGGCAGCTGCAGCCAGCGGGAGCTGAAGATGAGAAGAGGAAGCGGGCGCAGCGCCACAGGTTCCTTCTTTTCCTTTTCCATCGAATAGACCTCGCGGTGAAATAACTCCGGATACCGGGACTAGTTTCTTGATAGCCAACGCAGATGACACTGTCGAGGCGAAGATCGGGGGTCTTTGCCCGGAATGTCCGCCTTGCCCAACCTTTTACCTTTCTGCCCCGCCCTGCTAGACCACGCCACAAACAAATCTGCATTCGCCAGTCACAGGGAGAAAAGCATGACCGCTCAGGACAAGACCGCGCAGCCGCAGACGCCCGTTGATACTGCGGGGGATGCGATCGTGGCCGCGATGGTGGCAGGCGGGGTGGATCATCTGTTTTTCACCTCCGGCTCGGAAATCGGCTTTTATCAGGAGGCGATCTCCAAATCGCGGGCGCATGGGCACAACCATCCGATGCGGCTTGTCACGGTGCCGCTGGAACATTGCAGCCTCAATGCCGCGCTCGGCTATGCCATGGTCAGCGGTCGGCCTGCTGCTACTGCCGCGCATGTGGATTGCGGTACATTGCATTATGGCGGGGCGATCCACACCGCCTGGCGCTCTGGTCTGCCTGTGATCATGACGGCAGGCTTTCCGCCCACCGCATCCATGGGCTCGATGCCCGGTTCGCGCGATGAGGGCGGCCATATCTGGATGCAGGAAACGTTCGACCAGAACGGCATCGTCCGCAATTACACCAAATGGCAGCACCAGATGAGCTATCAGGACAATCCTGGCACCATCGTCGCCCGCGCCATCCAGGTCGCGCGCAGCGAGCCTGCGGGACCCGTCTATCTGTCAGTGCCCAAGGAATTGAGCCTGATGCCGGTGCGTAACAAATCATTCCCCGGCCCGGAGCAATTGGGCATACCGCGCCCCAACATGCCGGCGCCCCAGGACATCGCCGAACTCGCAGCCAAGCTCATCGGCGCAAAAAATCCGGTGGTTGTCGTGTCAGGCTCGGGCCGCAATCCCAAAAGTGTGCCCGCGCTGGTGGCGCTGGCCGAACAGCTGGGGCTGGCGGTGACCGACTCAGTGTCTCGCGCCTATCTCTCCTTCCCGTTCGATCATCCGCTGTGGCAGGGCGTCTTTGATATGCAGAGCGCCGATGTGGTGCTGGTGCTGGAGGCTGATGTTCCCTGGGTGCCGGGTCGTAATGACCCTGCCGAAAACGCCTATATCGCGGTGACCGCCATTGATCCGGCAAAGCTGCGCTTCCCGACGTATGAATTCACCGCCGCTATGCGCCTGCAAGGTGATCCGCTTCTGACAATCAACGCGCTGTCTGCAGCCGCCGACGCAGCTTTGACAGCAGCCGACCGCACGCGCATTGCAGAGCGCAGCACGCGCCTTGCCATCGCCAGCGCCAAACGTCGTGCAGATCTTGAATCCGCAGCGCTGGCGAAATCGAAGACCGATCCGATTGATCCTGCTTGGGCGAGCTATCTGCTGTGCAAGGTGCTCGACGACAATTGCATCATGCTTGATGACACCATCAGCCAGAATCCGCTCGGCTCTTATGTGAAGCAATCAAAGCCCGGCACCTATTTCAAGAACACCGGTTCTTCCGGCGGCTGGGGCCCAGGTGCAGCCTTCGGCGCGAAACTCGCTTCGCCAGAGCGTGATATAGTCGCCGTATCAGGCGATGGCTTTTATATGTTCGGCACACCGGGGCCAGCGCTCTGGGCCGCCGCACATCACAATGCGCCATTCATGATCGTCGTCTATACCAACCGCTCCTATACGACCGGCACAGCATCAGTGAAGCGCACGTTCGGGCCAGAATCCTTTGCGGCAAAACAGGGATTGGAAGGCGGCTATTTCGATCCGCCAATCGATTTCGCCAAGGAGGCGGAAGCGTGTGGCGCCTATGGCGAAACAGTGCGCGATCCCGCCGATCTTGAAAACGCCTATCGCCGCGGCCTCGCACAAATCCGCGCCGGCAAACCCGCCGTTATATCCGTGTGGATGAAGCGGCTGGAAGGCGAAGATTGATGTTTTTTCAAGGTTCGCCCGGAAAATTCAAACTGCTGACAAACAGCCGCCGCGACCTCGTCTTTCGATATAGCGGCTTTACGGCCTGTTCAGGATGAGGCATGAGCGGCGGATTTTATGCAAATCCTCATTCCCAATAGCGTTGCGTAGCAAGGCGTATCGAAGAACGGGGATTTGATCTTGCGTCTGCGCGGCGGACGAAATCTTCAGGCGGTCTTTTTTGTGTCTGGCCAGTCATGCGCCAGCGTCAGCCACGGCACGACGCCGACGCCCGGCTTGCCGGTATCGAGCGCTTCGCCTTCAAATGGCTCCCAGGTGCAGATTTCCAGCTTATGGCCTTCAGGGCTCTGGAAATAGGCCGACACGACGTCGATGCCGGGGTGCCTATAGGGACCGGCGACAGGAATGCCGAGCCCGCGCAGTCTGGCGATGTTCTGACGCAAACCTTC
>CAMDKB010000329.1 GCA_945901195.1 Rhizobium sp. Q54 | reverse complement strand
CGGGCACCTATGATTTTCAGCAGCTCTATGAATTGCGCAAGGGCGATCATTTCGAAAAGCAGAACGCAATCAACGTTCGCCGCGAGCGCGATGCCCGCTGCCAGAAAGAGCTCGACGAACTTGGCCGCCGCATCCTGGCCGCCAAGCCGGACGCCATGCTGATCGTTGGCGACGACCATCACGAATGGTTCATGAACGACATTCAACCCACGTTCTCGATTTTCCACGGCAAGCAGGTGTTCAATCGTTCGCTGACGGAAACAGAGAAGCAGGACGCCACGGCCCAGGGCAATGGCTATGCAATCCAGATTTATTATCCACCCAAGGATGAAATCTATCCCTGCCCTTCAGATCTGGCCGCACATATCGTGAAAGGCTGTGTATCGGACAATTTCGATATCACCGCGCTTGGTGAACAACCTTCCGACAAAGGCGCGCTACGCCAGCTAGGCCACTCGCACGGATTTGTTTACCGGCGCATTCTCAACAGCCATCCCATCCCGTTGATCCCCGTGGCGGTGAACACCTATTACCCGCCCAACCAGCCCAGTCCCCGCCGCTGTTTTGAATTCGGACGCGCCATGGCGCGCGCCATCAAATCATGGCCCGGCAAGGAGCGCGTCGTCGTGGCAGGATCGGGCGGCGTGACGCATTTCGTCATTGATGAAGCCATGGACTGGCGGTTGCTCAATGCCATGAAGTCAGGCGATTATGAAACGTTGTGCAACGAGCCCGACATACATTTCCGCTCTGGCACATCGGAAATCAAGAACTGGATCGTGCTCGCAGGCATGATGTCGGAGACAGGACTCAAGATGGACCTGCTCGATTATGTGCCCTGCTACCGCTCGGAAGCGGGCACAGGCAGCGGCATGGCCTTCGCGAGCTGGCAATAGGCCTGGCGGTGCCTGGCACACAATCCCTGGACAAGGCCAACAATTACCTCATGCCGATGATCACCATCGGCATGTTGTTTTTCATTTTCGGCTTTGTCACGTGGCTGAACGGGCCGCTGATCACGTTTGTGAAACAGGCGTTCGATCTCGACGATACCGGCGCGTTTCTGGTTCCTATGGCGTTTTATCTCTCCTATTTCTTTCTGGCGCTGCCTTCGTCTGCCATCCTGCGTTTCACAGGCATGAAGAAGGGCATGGCGCTTGGCTTTCTTGTGATGGCGATTGGCGCTGCGCTGTTTGGTGAATTCACCACGCGGCGCACGTATTCAGGCACATTGACGGGCTTGTTCACAATCGGCGCAGGTCTCTCACTGCTGCAGACGGCTTCCAATCCCTACATCAGCATTCTCGGCCCTATCGAAGGGGCCGCGCGGCGCATCGCCTTCATGGGCATCGCCAATAAATTTGCGGGATTTCTTGCGCCATTCGCCTTCGGCGCGCTTGTCTTGCGCGGCCTTGATGATTTTGATGCGCGCGTCAAATCAGCGCCGACACAACAAGCCCGTGAAGCCCTTCTCGACGCCTTTGCCGCGCAGGTCCATTTGCCCTATCTGGTGATAGCTGGATTGCTGGTTGTGATGGCGATCTTCATTGCGCTTTCATCTCTGCCCGATCTTCAACCCTCCAGTGCAAATGCTGGCAGCACAGAAAGCCTTTCCGATCCGGGCATTTTCAGCCACAGGCATCTCTGGCTCGGCATTACCTGCCTGTTTCTTTATGTGGGTGTCGAGGTGATGGCGGGCGACGCCATCGGCGTTTATGGCGATGGCTTCAATTTGCCGCTCGATGCAACAAGATTGTTCACCTCATATACGTTGTTCGCCATGCTCGCCGGATATGTCGCAGGCGTGTTTCTCACGCCACGTTATATTTCACAGCAGAATTATTTGATGCTTTCCGCGCTCCTGGGCGCGGTGTTCACCACCGGCGCCTATCTCAGTGCGGGATATATTTCCGTAACATTTGTGGCGGCGCTCGGCTTTGCCAATGCCATGATGTGGCCGGCCATCTTCCCACTCGCCATTCGCGGTCTTGGGAAACATACACAAACCGGTTCGGCTCTGCTGATCATGGCCATCGCAGGCGGCGCACTGATGCCTTATGGCTTCGCATTGCTCAAACAGCACATTGATTTCCAGCTCGCATTCGCCGCAATTTGCATCCCCGCCTATCTCTATATTTTTTACTATGGCCTGATCGGCCACCGCATTATCGGGAAGGCCTGAGCGTTTAGTTGCAAGGCTTGTATCACAATATGAGACATTAAAGCCGCATAGCGGGCATAATTGTTTCACCCATGCTAATCGCCCGCATGAAATGCTCCTGGGGAGCAAAGAATACGCGTCATTGCGGGCTACGCAACCTGGCAAGCAGCAAGGAATAAGTGCGATGGATTTTTCGACAATGGTTCTCACCATGTATGTCGCGGTGCAAGATCACCCGGCTGAGGACGAACGCGTCATCAATATCGCGGTCGAGCAGGCCTTGCTGGCAGCCGAACTTGGCTACAATCCTTGGTTCACCGAACATCATTTTCGCGGACCCTGGCATTCGAGCCCGATCCAATTCGCGTCATATATCGCGCCGCAGATCCCCAAGGATCGCTATCTCGGCTTTGGCGTGCTTTCTGTACCCTATTACAATCCTGTGCGGCTTATCGAGAGCATGAACCAGCTTGATCAGCTGACCCAGGGACGCACGCTCTATGGCATGGGTAGCGGATTTGCCGGCATAGAGCCGCAGGGCCTGGGCCTTGACGCTGCCTATCATGCGACTGGCAAGGCCGCCGAAGACAATCTCGAAATCATGGAAAAGCTCTGGGATTTCAAGACCGGTGATCCCGAATATCAATTCGAAACGCCCACCTATAAAGGTGAGATCAAGCGCCGTCTGACGCCCGCGCCATATGGCAATCGCCGCCACCCCACGCTTATCAGAACCGCGAGCCGTGACAGCTCGGTCATCACGGCCGCCAAAAAGGGATGGCCCGCGTTTCTGGGAACATTCAGCGCGGAATCGCCGCTGGAAGACCAGATCCGCATGTACCGGACAGCGCTTGCCGCCGCCAATCATTCCAGAGAAATCGTCGAGGAATGTCTGCGCTGGTGCACGTGCGACTGGCTCGCAGTCGTTGTCGCCGACACCGACGAAGAAGCCAACGCCAAGGCTGCGGAAGCGCGCGCCGAACATCTGGCGATGCGCGATGGCTATATCGCCAAGCACGGGCCAATGCATGGGCCGGTCGTCAAGAAGAAAGCCGGGCAGACAACGCAGGGCGCCTATGCTGCCGGTGGCGACATGGACAATCTGATCGCCGGAAATCCTGACACTGTTGCCAAAAAAGTGGCTGAGCTGTCAGCTCACGGCATCAACCACCTGCTCTGCCGGTTCCTCGGCGAATGGCCGGGCAAGACGAAGTACATCTCGGAAAATTCGATGCGGCTGTTCGCCAAGCACATTATTCCGCGCTTCAAGGATGTCCCGCCCCTGCGGGAAATTCCGGGCGAATATCTGGAAGCTGCCGAATAGCTGGTTGTGCGAATGGATTGATTGAGGCGCTTGCAGCAAGAGCGGGTCCTGATTTTCCGTCCACACACGCGCAAGAGCAAAACAACGGCATTGCGGTTCAAAGAAACCGCCATGCCCCTAACCCTCCTGCAGCAAGCCCGCGCAGGTCAGGCGCAAAAGCTGCTCGACTTCCTGGTCAACGACTTCGGCTGGCACTGCCACCATCTTGCCCTGAAGACCCAAAGACACAACGCCATGAACGGCGCAGAAGAGCGTATGCGCCATCAGCGCGCGCTTCTCGGCCTCTGCCCACGGCATCAGCGTGTTCAACGGCTCCACAATATTACGGAAAATATGTTTGAGATCGGCGCTGACCCAGTCCGGCACGTCCCGCCCCTCCGCCAGCCGGAACTCGAATAGGGCCCGCCACAAAAACCGGTGCTGGCTGGCAAACGCGCGATAGCGATGCGCAATAGCAATCAGCCGCTCAATCGCCCCTGCGGGATTCGCCATCGCATGTGCGGTTGCGGCCTCTCCCAAAGCGGCGTCCAGCTTCGTCAGGGTACGTGACCCCACGATGAGTATGAGTTCGTCAATATCGGTCACCAGATTGTAGATCGACCCCAGGGCGACACCGATATCCCCCGCCAGATCCCGCGCACGCAGGGAAGCCACCCCGCTTGTCGCTATCCTGGTTTCCGCCGCCAGAATGAGCCGTTCCCGCTGATTTTCGCGCTGACGCCCGCGCGGACTCGCAGAGTCTGCTTCTTTACGGTCCATTAACCACGCCTTTCCTCGATTTTGAACATTGTTCAAAAAAACACTTGAACATCGTTCAAAGATCGGCTACATCAAAATCATGAACAATGTTCATAACAGGAAGTACAAGATGTTCAAGACAATTCTCACCCTCATGCGCGGCAGCGCCGCAGCGGCTGGCGAAGACCTCGCTGACCGCAATGCTCTACTCATACTCGACCAGCAATTGCGCGATTCCACTGTTGCCCTTGATCGGGCCAAACGGGCTCTCGCCCTCGCCATCGCCCAGGATCAGCTGGAAGGCGAACGCCTGAAGGCCGTT
This sequence comes from Rhizobium sp. Q54, assembly GCA_945901195.1. Classification (GTDB taxonomy): domain Bacteria; phylum Pseudomonadota; class Alphaproteobacteria; order Rhizobiales; family Beijerinckiaceae; genus Terripilifer. Next base: position 733 of record CAMDKB010000329.1, on the reverse strand, counting down.
CTGGCACGCATCGCCGATCTCGAAATCCGCGTCAGTGCGGCTCTGGAATCCGGACGGGAAGATCTCGCCCGGGAAGGCGCGGAAGCCATAGCCACATTGGAGGCAGATCGTGATGCCGCCCAAACGGCCCGCTCGCTCTTTGCCACCGAAATCGGCCGCCTGACCGCCCACGTTCGTCAGGCCGAATCCCGCATCGCGGCGGTGGACAGAGGCCGTCGCGTCGCCCGCGCGGCGGAGGCGGTTCGCATCACCCGGCGGGGACGCACTGAAGCTGCCCTACCCCACGAAGCCACACTTGCAGAAGCTGAAGTAACCTTGAACCGCCTGCGCGGACGCCAGACCGAAGCGCGTCTCGCCGACGAGGCGCTGGACCAGATCGAAACGGCCACCAGTCCCATAGTTGCGGCTGAACGCCTCGCGGCACAGGGGTTTGGTCCCCGCATGAAATCGACGGCGAACGATGTCATTTCCCGTCTGAGAGCAAAGCCCACACCCGCAACGCAGAACTAAACTTTCCCATCAACACAATCCTCAACACATGCAAACAGGAGAAATAAAATGAATCAGAACGTCCTTCCCCACAGCTCGTCATGGGTCTCTTTCACCTATGCTTCGTTCATCGGCGCAGTCGCCATGGTCGCCACCGGCATACTCTTCCTGCCGCTGGATTGGTGGGCAAAAGGTTATCTCGGCATGGGCTGCGTAATGCTTGTCCAAAGCGCGATGACCGTAA
>CAMDKB010000328.1 GCA_945901195.1 Rhizobium sp. Q54 | reverse complement strand
CGGGACGGAACGTCTGGCGATTCAGCGACCATCCGATGCTTGAATCGGAAACCGGTTCATAGGTCCAGGAAAATCGGATAAAAATCACGGTGGCAGGAAGGAACCTGGGCAGTTACCTTCAATTAAACCAGCAAGGAAAAGCGCAGCCGGCGCGCCACGATCCGCCTGCCGTTCGATCAATCCGGAAGCCAATGTCCGCCGGTCCACGTCGCGCAACAAACTCGCTTCATCGGACCGCAATTGCGAAAAAATTCCCGCAGGCAGTGCTTTGAGGATAGTGCCAAGCGCCCTCACCGGCCTGTCCGTCACCGGATCCGATTGTGCCAGGCGCGCAACGATTGCGGCTCGCAGGCGCTCTGAATCGTTGAGCATCGCGGGCGGGAGCAGGTAGACGTTCCGGAAGTCCGTGACGCGTTTGTCCGCGATCAGTTTCAAAGCCAGTTCAGCTTCCTGCGCCATAGCTTGCCGTTTTTTCAACGATTCGAAAAAGGCCGGAGCCAGTTTGAAGGCAGGATCGCTGGCTGGAATTGCGCTATTGTTGACGACCTCAAACAAACGCTGCCCGAGCCGCGCGTCAAAATCTGCTGCCTCTGTATCCAGATTGATACTGGTGTTCGCCGCGATCAGCGTGCCGATCTTGAACTCTTGATGCCTCTTTGGTCCAATGAGGCCGGTCGCCCAGGCAAAGTGGAAGTTTTCAAGGCCGCCTTCCGGCAAGTATAGTAGCGGCTGCTGGAGCTTGTAAGCCCGCGCCTTTGTCTGCCGAAGGAGTGGTTCGCCAAGGGCATTGAAAATTTCGAGCCTTTCGACGTTCACAGTCCGTGGCCCCAGCGTACGCGCCTGGTAACCGGGTGTTTCCGGCAAAGGGGTGAGAAAGCGGCTGACGGTGAAGCGCAGGTCAGAAGCGGCGCGTGGTGGACCCGCAACAATGCAATCGCGATCCGACAATCGTAATTTCCAGTTTTCCTGCAGCTTGCTCAAATTGCCGGGCCATCCCTGAACGGCTCCGCCGGATTCGGGAATGATGGTCGCAGTACATTGGCTCCTCGGCACTCTCTGATATGTGATGGCCGAGAAATCGAGGCCGCCCGGTGTATCGACGGCTTCGGCATGTTGGTTGACAGTGACGCTGAGAATACCGTCGATAAAAAGAAGCGCTGCGCAGAGGTCAGAGCATGACCGGGGATTGACATAAAGGTCAGGCTTCTGAGGCCTTTTGGCGTTGCGGGCATTGCCGGCTGTGGCGCTGGCAACGTCTCACGCGTTCATTGCTGTGAAATAATCGAGCCGTATATGGCCATGTAGGGAAATCTTGTTCTGCGGTAATATTTCATTCGCCATTTCAGAATTGTAACGGGCTTCGGTCGCCAGATTGCCCGGTAGTGGCAGCAAGACCATCAGGGCTGCAGCGCCGGCAATGGAAACAGCGGCAGCAACGCCTTCGCTTACCTTGCGGCTCAACGGAAAAAACACCACCGCCACGGCAGCTCCATAAAGGAACGCGGTGGGAAGCACGCTGAGAAACAGGCCCGGCAGAATGAAGGCAAAATACCCGAGGATGACCAGCCACGGTGCGGCGCCAACGATAAGGGCGCCGATTCCGGTCGAAATGAGATAAAACTTCAAAAACGTACGCATTTCGCCCCGTGGCCCCGCATAACCCGACGATAATCGCAGGCGATTGTTAAGGCACAGGGAAATCCATTTGCAATAACAACACATGGCTAACGCCTTGTATCCTGCCGGTGGTGGGTGGCCGCGCCACCAGGCGCGACGCCCATTTGATTTGATCCCGAACCATCGTTAAAGAACGTGGGCAGCCACAATGCGCAGCAACCGCCGGGCGCTATTCCCGGGGGAGGGGCTTAGGCCTGCCAAAAGGCCGATGCCAACAGGAGGATCACCTGACAATGCATGATGCACTTTTCGATCACGAGCACGCACAGATGTCCGAAGAGGCGCGGCTTGCGATCGCCCAGTCGATATGGGAACAGGAGAATGTCGAGCTCAAGACCGTGGGCATCGACATCGGTTCGTCCACCTCGCATCTTCTGTTCGCGAAAGTCATTCTCCAGCGCCAGACTCAGGGCCTGTCCAGCCGCTTTGTGGTGATCGAACGACACGTCATCTGGCGCTCGCCGATCATGCTGACGCCCTTTTTGCCTGACGGCACCATTGACGCGCATTCACTCGCCCATTTCATCGAAGACGCCTATGTTTCCGCCAACATCAAGCGCAGTGATATCGATTCCGGCGCCGTGATTCTCACCGGCGAAGCGATCAAGAAAACCAATGCTCGCGCCATCGACGAAATATTTGCGGCGGAAGCAGGCAAGTTTGTGTGCGCGACGGCTGGCCATAAGCTTGAATGTCTGCTGGCGGCTCATGGTTCGGGCGCTGTGGCGCTGTCCAAGGCACGGCAGAATTGCCTCTTGCATGTCGATATCGGCGGCGGCACCACAAAGCTGGCATTGATCGACAAGGGGCAGGTGATTGCGTTGCAGGCCTTTGCCGTAGGTGGCCGCCTGATCGCACAGGACAGCAAGGGGGAGTGGACCCGCTTCGACGACAGTGTGCAGGAAATCGCCAGGCAATTCGGCTTTTCAACTTCGCCAGCCGATCTCGCCAACGAAGAGCTGCGCATGCAATATGCAGACAAACTCGCGGGCGTCGCGGCCGATTATATTCTCGGCGCGCCCAAGGATGCCCTCGGCAAGGCGCTGGAGCTGACTGAACCCTTGCCAGCGCATCCCAAGCCGGTCGGCTTCACCTTCTCCGGTGGTGTTGGTGAATATATCTTCAATTATGAGGCGCGCGACTATGGCGATATCGCCCGGTTGCTGGCCAATGCACTGACCGAAAAATTGTCGAGCCGCACAAAGATAGCCCTCATCGATCCCGGCCAGCGCATTCGCGCGACAGTGATCGGCGCTTCGCAATTCACTGTGCAGGTTTCCGGCAAGACCATTTATCTTGGCGATCAGGACGCGCTGCCGGTGCACAATATCCCGGTTGTGCGTCCGCCGCTCGACCTGTCTGGCAATATCGATGAAGCCGCTATCACCAAGGCCATCCAGACGTCTGTAAGCAATCTGGATATGGAAGTTTCACAAAAGCTCGCGCTGGCCTTCACGTGGGATGGCGATCCTGAATATGCGCGGCTTGCCGCCATGGGCCGTGCGGTCAAGGCAGCATTCGCGCCTGTCGGCAAACGCGATGAATTGCTGGTCGTGATGATCGACGGAGATATAGGCAAGACATTTGGTCGAATTCTGCGCGAGGAACTCGATATGCCCGGCAAGCTCATCTCCATCGATGGTGTGCAATTGCAGGAGCTGGACTTCGTCGATGTCGGCGATCTCATTGATCCACCCGGCGTCGTGCCCGTTGTCATCAAATCTCTTCTTTTCTCTTGAAGCAGCCATCTCAGGGAGCAATTGGACCATGAACCCGGCACAAAATTACAACATCGATTCTTATCTCGACTGGGTCGCCAAAGAAGGCATACCTGTCGCCGAGGATTACGGTATCGATTTGTTCAAGGTCGAAACCCGGATGTGGCCGCGTTACGGCGTCAAGGGCGCTGCGGTGCATCTCAAGGGTCGTGGCGATCTTGCCAACATGTTCCTGCTTGATATTCCGCCGGGCGGTTCGACCGCGCCTGCAAAGCACATTTATGAAGACGTCTATTATTGCCTTGAAGGCAACGGCTCGACGCAACTGGAATTGGCCGACGGCACCAAGCGCAGCTTCGAATGGGGGCCGCGTTCCATGTTCGCCATTCCCCTGAACGCCAAACACCGCCACTTCAACGGCTCAGGCCGTGAACGCGCGCTTTTGGTGACCACAACCGACATGCCGCTGGTGATGAACCTCTTCCATAACGAGAAATTCATTTTCGATATCGACTTTGATTTCTCCGAACGTGCGGGCAAGCAGGGGTATTATTCCGGCGAAGGCGATCTCATTACCGTGCGGCCAGGCAACCACATGTGGGAAACCAATTTCGTTCCCGATCTCGGCTCGATTGAATTGCGCGCCTGGGGCGATCGGGGCGCTGGCGGCACAAACATCATGTTCGTGCTGGCCGATGGCACCATGCATGCGCATATATCGGAAATGCCGGTGGGCACGTATAAAAAGGGACACCGTCATGGTCCCGGTTTCCATGTCATGTGCGTGACCGGCCAGGGCTATTCGCTGCTCTGGTTCGAAGGCGAAAATGATTTCCTGCGCATCGATTGGGGCCATGGCGTCGTGTTTCCGCCCGCTGACAAGCAGTTCCATCAGCACTTCAATACCTCACGTGAACCCGCGCGCTATCTTGCAACCGGTACGGGCGGTCTGCGTTATCCGCTCATCACCGGGGTGCGCCGCTCGTTGTGGGGCTTGAGTCCCGGCGAAAAAGGAGCGGTTTCGACATCGCTCAAGGAAGGCGGCGACCAGATGGAATATGAGGATCAGGATTCGCGCATCCACGCCATCTGGCTCGAGGAAATGAAGAAGAACGGCGTCGAGCCGAAGATGCAGAAATGGTTCCCTTAATGGGAGCCAACTGAAACACGAGGGCTTGCCATAGGGGAAGATGCAGAGCATTTTTACCAGATGGCACACGGGCGGCGGTGACGCACCCTGTCATCCCGCAAATTGCGCAGCATTTATGCCGGACCTTGTGCAGCATATACATATCACAAGGTCCCGGATCGGCTTCGCCGTCCGGGATGACAACTAGCAACGGATTGACCGGCTCGGCCTTGCATATGGCTCCAGCAAGGAGAGCGAGCTTTGATGAGGAGGAACTTCATGCCGGCACGCCGCGTCAGCTCCATCACGGCCTTTCTCATGGTATCGCTTGCAAGCGTGGCCCATGCGCAGGATATCTCCCGCCTCAATCTCATCATCGGGTTTTCCCCCGGCGGCAATTACGATGCGACCGGCCGTCTCTACGCTCGCCATTTCAGCCGTTTTCTGCCAGGTAATCCGGCTATCGTCGTGCAGAACATGCCCGGAGCCGGAAGCGTTCAGGCGACAAATCACGTTTACAATATCGCCCCGAAAGACGGCTCGATGCTCGCCATCGTCGACGGCGCGATCCTGTTTCAAGCCCTGTTCGGAAATCCTTCCGCGAAATACGATCCGCGCCAGATTACCTGGATAGGCGGACGTGCGCCCGAATTTCCTCAATGCGCGATTATGAAGTCCGAGCTGCCCAAATCAATCGAAGATGCGCGGCAAAAAGAATATGTGCTGGGCGCAGCGGTTGGCACCCGCACTGTTAATCA
>CAMDKB010000327.1 GCA_945901195.1 Rhizobium sp. Q54 | reverse complement strand
GCTGCGCAGGGCCGCCATCGAAAAGCAGTTGCGGACCGAGGCGTCCGGAAAGCCGAAATCGCGCCAGGCGATAAAGGATTTGAAACCGGTCTCGAAATGACGGGCCCGCAATTGCGTTTGTGCCGCCTCCCGAACCAATTCCCATGCATGCATCAAAAGCACACGTCCATCGTAAAGTGCTGGTTGATGCGCGCGAAGCTGGTCCCAATGTGCAGCGATCTCGCTTTCCCGCTCGCGCGCAAAAGTCCACGCGAACGGCTCGACAACATAATCCAGCAAATCCGCCTGATGTATTGAAATAGAAGCTGTCATCAAAGCTCTATCTCGCCACGCGATACGATCACTGCCGAACCGCCGATCGACACCCCCGTCAACACACCATCGGTGACATCCATCGTAAGGACAATCTGGCTCGGCCGCCCCATCTCGATGCCCTGCTCGATCACCAGCACGTGTTCTCCATCATCGGGCTGCTCAAATTCCATGGCGACACCAGCAAAGGCAGCGGCAGCTGATCCGGTGGCCGGGTCTTCGGCAATCCTCAGCGCCGGAGAAAACATGCGCGCATGAACGTGACTTTTCTCATCCAGCACTTCACGCGTGTAAAGATAGGCTGCAGCATGGCCTTGCGGACCGATGGCCTGATTCCACGCGGCCATTTGCGCGCACGCCCGTCCCATTGCATCAAGCGTTCGCACAGGCACAAACGTGAAACCCACCCCCACCGAATACAGCACCGGCCGGTGCGCATCAAAACCGATATCCTCAGGCGCAAGACCGAGCGCAGATGCAATGGCGTTCACGTCACCATCGCCCAGCCGTTCTGGCAGTCGCGGCGACACAAATTGCGCCCGTGCCGGCCTGCCTTTCGGGCGACGCACACTGCACGTGACGGGCCCGATCAGCTCTTCGATCACGATCTGCAATTCCTGTCCGCCGAGCAATTCGGGCGCATCGAGTTCGGCAATGAGGATAGCAGCCCCGATGGTGGGATGGCCGGCAAACGGCAATTCGGCAGCAGGTGTGAAGATACGCGCGCGCGCCGTGTTCACCGGATCGCGCGGGCTCATGAGAAATACAGTTTCGGAGAGATTGAACTCGCGCGCAATCGCCTGCATGCGCGACGCATCCAGCCCGTCAGCGCCACGCACGACAGCAAGCGGATTACCCGCCAGCCGCTTGTCAGTAAAAACATCCATCGTATAGAATTTGAGGCGCATGCCAGCGTTTCGCAGCGTTCTTATTTCACCTGCGCCGCAGCCTTTTTCGCAAAAGTATCCACGAACGTTGTATCCAGGTCGAGCTTCACGTCCTTCAGCGAAGCTTCGAATTTCTGCAACATCGCGAGTGTCGATTCCATGCCTTCCTTCGGGACGAGGCCTGTCTGCGAATAGGACGCAAGCGAGTTCTTTGCGGCAAGTATGTAAAGCTCACGATCGCCAAGCAGATAATTTGGCGGCACGTTGTTTGCGACATCTTCCGGACTTGCAGTCTTCAGCCATTGCAGAGCCTTGTAGAGCGCATTGGTGGCTGCCTGTACTGTGTTCGGATTGTCCTTGATGAACTCGCCGCGCGAATAAAGCACAGCCGCCGGATTTGAACCACCAAACAAGGCGCGTGTGCCCGCTTCCGTGCGCGTATCAATCACAACGCGAACCTCACCGGACCGCTCAAGAAAAGATGTGACAGGTTCAAGATGCGACAACGCCTGAATCTCGCCCTTCTGCACGGCTGCAAGGGCGGATGCCGAAGAACCTATGCCGACGAAGGCCGCTGCATTGGGAGCCAGCCCCACCTGCGCCATTGCAAATTGCGCCAGCATATTTGTGGATGAGCCAGGGGCGGTGACACCGATGGTCATGCCTTTGAAATCCGCAGGACTGTCCCATTTAACGCCCTTTTTCACCATCACGCTGATCGCCGGAAAACGTCCAAGTTCCAGCACCGCCCTGATATCCTGCGAGCGCGCTTGCATGCGAATGGTGTGCTCGTAAGCACCGGTGACCATGTCAACAGAACCGCCAACAAGCGCCTGCAGCGACCGGGCGCCACCGGCAAAATCCTGTATCTCGACTTCCAGTCCCTGTTCCTTGAAGAAGCCCTTGTGCTCGGCAATGGTGAGGGGCAAATAGTAAAGCAGGGCCTTACCGCCCACGCCAAGCGTAATGCGTGGCTTTTCCGGCTTTTGCGCAACGGCGGGCGAAGCCGCCAGTCCAAGACCCAAGATCATTGCTCCTGCGATAGCTGCAAACTTCATCCCCGCCTCCCTGCTACAATTTCAATACGGCTCACGTGGTCCGCTCATGGGCCTGCGGTCGCCAGGCCAGCAAGCGGTTTTCAGCCAGCGTCACCAGCCAGTCGATGAATATCACAAACGCCGACAGCACCACCATGCCCGCAAAGACGCCAGTCACATCAAACGTGCTTTCCGCTTCATGGATGAGGTAACCCAGGCCCGCCGCTGACCCCATATATTCGCCCACCACCGCACCAACCAGCGCAAAGCCAACAGAGGCATGAAGTGAAGAGAACATCCAGGACAGTGCAGAAGGCCAATAGACATGGCGGAACAACTGGCGATCATTCATGCCAAGCATCCGTGCGTTGGCGAGAATTGTCTGGCTCACTTCCTTCACGCCCTGATAGACCGCGAAGAAAACAATAAAGAATACCAGAGTTACCCCGAGCGCCACTTTCGACCAGATGCCCAGCCCAAACCAGAGCATGAAGATCGGGGCCAGCACAACGCGCGGCAGGGCATTCAGCATTTTCACATAGGGGTCGAGCACCGCGGACACACGTGGATTTCGCGCCAGCCAAAAGCCCGCCGCTATGCCGCTCAGCGATCCGATAATAAAAGCCAGCAACGTCTCCGACAGCGTGATCCAGAGATGCCGCCAGATAATGCCAGTGGCAAAAAACTCGTAAACGCGCTTCATGACCGCAATGGGCGTCGAGAAAAAGAACTGCACTTTTTTTGGATCGGCAAAAATCGGCCAGTTCGCCACCAGATGCCAGCTGGCAAAAATGGCCACAGCCACGAGCAATTGCCAGAAAATCAGATGCGATCTCTTCATGGCTTGCCCCCGATCGCGGCAAATTCATCGCCGTAGGCGCGCATGACTTCGGCGCGCAAGTCGTTCCAGATTGCTTTTTGCAGAACGTGAAATGCCGGGTCCATGCGAATTTCCGCCGCCTCCCGCGGGCGCGGAAGGTCGACCTTATGTTGCGCGATGATGTGTGATTGGGGCCCGGCGGACATCACGACCACCCGGTCCGCAAGCGCAATCGCTTCATCAAGATCATGGGTGACAAACAACACAGCCTTGCGGTCCTGCTGCCAGAGTTTGAGCAGCAGACCACCCATCAAGACCCGTGTCTGTGCATCCAGCGGACCGAAAGGTTCATCCATGAGCAGAATACGGGGGTCGCGGATAAGCACCTGCGCCAGCGCGACGCGTTTCTTTTGGCCACCCGAAAGTTGATGCGGATAGCGGTCGCAAAACCGCGCGAGCCCAACTCTTGCGAGAAATTCGCGCGCCTGGCGTTCAGCTTGGCTCCGCGCAATCCCAGCGACCTCCAGAGCCACCGCGACATTGGCAAGCGCTGTTTTCCACGGCATCAAGGCGTCGGCCTGAAACAGGTAGCCACAGGGCTTGCTGATGCCACGCACGGCCTGCCCCTCAACAAAAGCCGTACCCGCGGACGCGCTCAACAGCCCGCCGATCACGTTGAGCAAAGTCGATTTCCCACACCCTGTCGGCCCAACGATCGCGACGAATTCGCCCGCAGCTACATTGAGATCGACCCCGGAAACCGCAACAAATATCGTTGCCCCCTCGCCGAAACTGACTTCGATGCCTGCAAGCTGGACCGCAGGCAATGCTCCGCCCTCAGCCATTCAGATCTCTCCGCACAAAAACCTCCGAGCCTGGCTGCTGCACGCGCGCCGCCAGCTTCCGCGAAAGGCTCCTGCGATACAAGGGCGCATCACGAGTTATGGACTGCAAAAGCATCGAAGAGACGCTGTGAACTCACCAAGGGTCCGTTAGCCGCCAGGCGGAAAAAGTTCCTCAAGCCTGCATCTGATGCCAATCAGCGAGATGGGCCATGCCTGCGGTGTCGATGAAGGCCGTATATTCGCAAATCAGGTCACCCCGGAAGATGATATGCACAAAGCCCTCGAACAGTGCCTGAGCACTCGTCCCGCGATTCCGGAGGGTTCCACTCCACCGCATGCCGACCTGATTTCCGTCGATCATGAGGTGGTCGAGTTTCATATTACGATATTCAAATTCGATCGACAGATTCTCGAGTGATGCACGCGCTGCTTGTACGCCGTTAAATACCCCCGCAAACGGGCTAAGGGCCCGGTTTCCAACCAGACGCACCACAACGTCCTCGGTTGCAACCGATTCCAGGATCTCAAATTGTCCGCGTATTCTGGCTTCCGACATTTTCATGACCAGTGCGAGCAGCCTTGATCTTTTTTCGTTATTTGAGTGATCGTCCAAGGCCGTCCCCATTTCATAAACAAATTTAAGCACTTGTCGTCTGGCTAAGAGTTAGCTGCGGAAAATTCGACGATAACCACTACCTCCTTGCTCCCTAAATGCTTGACCGCAATTGAAATTAGCACGGCGGGACCAAAGCTTGAACGGAAATTTGTTCAAATTTGGATGCTTCGTCTCAACGCTGCGGCAATTAGCGATCAAATTTTCGCGAGCAAAGTCACGTTCTCAAGCTGTAAAATAAAATTTATAGAAACTTCATATATACCTCGACTCATTGAAGGATCGGGAGAAATATCTTGCATCCGGTCGGATTGAGGATTCCGATGTGGCATGATTCGATCTGGATTTCTGGATGACGAGCGTCGTGAGAAACTCATCGCGTTGGCGCGCGAGGGTTCGACGATTTCGCGTGTGACGCGGCGGGCGAACGCGGTTGTTTTGCTGGACGCCGGATGGAGCGCGAGCGATGTTGCCAAAGCATTTTTGCTCGACGACGACACAATTCGGGGCTGGCACAAACTTTATGAACAACGCGGCATCGACGGCCTGACCAGCTTCGACACAGGCGGGAGTTCTAGCTATCTGAGCGCCGCGCAAGAGGACGTTCTGAAAGCCTGGGCCGGCGCGACGCTGCCGCGTTCGACGCGCCTCGTGGGCGCGTGGATCGAGAAGGAACTTGGCCTTGTTTACGAGAGCCGGTCCGGGTTGATCGCGCTGCTGCATCGCCTTGGCTTCGACTATCACAAGCCCGAAGTGATCCCGCGCAAGCTCGACGTCGACAAG
>CAMDKB010000326.1 GCA_945901195.1 Rhizobium sp. Q54 | reverse complement strand
ATATCGAGGAACGAGCCGGCATTTCCCTTGAATTTGTTTATTTTTGCAGCTCGGGCGACAGCTTCTGTTGTACCGCCGAGCAATTTGCTTGTCGCCTCTGAAAAGCTGCCGTCTTTCCCCGAAAATACCACCAACGCTGTTGGCGCGGTGATCGCTTTTGCGCCTTTTACAGGCTTTGGGGCGGAAATCTGGCTGAAGGCGACAAAGCGGGTGGTCAAGCTCAGGGGCATGTGATCCTCTTGGGACGGGAACCGTGAATCGGCAGAAATTCGTGTGGCATCATGGGTAGTCACGCCGGGATAGGCAAGCGGCCATCCCTGGGGAAAGGGAAAAGAGTCATCAAGATGTTGCGAGAGTTAAAACTTTCCGACGGATTTTTTCCGGGGTTTCATGCGTATGACGCTGCTATCGGCGAACTCAGCATCCGTTTCCGTACTGGGGGAAACGGGCCGCCCTTGTTGCTGCTCCATGGTTATCCGCAAACACACGTGATGTGGCACCGTGTTGCGCCGTTGCTTGCGCCGCATTTCACCATCGTGGTGGCCGACCTGCGCGGTTATGGCGATTCATCCAAGCCCCCCAGCGATGCGCAGCACCTGCCCTATTCCAAACGCGCCATGGCGGAGGATATGGTGAAGTTGATGGAAGCCCTGGGGCACAAGCGCTTTTTTCTTGCGGGGCATGATCGCGGCGGACGCGTGGCGCATCGTCTTGCCATGGATTTTTCCGATCGCATCGAAAAATTCGCGGTGCTGGATATTGCTCCGACGCGCGAGATGTATCGCAACACGACAGAAGCATTTGCGCGAGCTTACTGGCACTGGTTTTTTCTCATCCAGCCCAATGATTTTCCCGAACGCATGATCCTCGCCGACACCGATGCCTATTGGTTACGCAAATCGACGACGGGATCAAAGACGACAGAAGTGTTTGCGCCAGAGGCGCTGGCCGAATATCTGCGCTGCTTTCGCGATCCTGCCTGCGTTCACGCATCCTGCGAAGATTATCGCGCGGGGGCGAACATCGACATTCAACATGATGATGAAGATGGCGTGCGCAAATTGCCTATGCCCATGCTGGCGCTCTGGGGCAAGAATGGCGCAATTGAAAAATGCTTTGACGCGCTGGCGCTGTGGCGTCAACGCGCAGAGCATGTTACGGGCTTTGCGCTGCCCGGCGCGCATTATCTTGCAGAGGAGCTTCCTCAAGAAACCGCCGCCGCTCTTAGGGACTTTTTTCAGGAAGGCGTAACATGACATCCACAAACCGCCGCTACCGCATCGCCGTTATCGCAGGCGATGGCATTGGCAAGGAAGTTATGCCCGAGGGCTTGCGCATTCTGGAGAAGGCCGCGTCGCGTTTTGGATTCTCGCTTGAACTCGATACCTTCGATTTTTCCTCGTGGGATTATTATGAGAAGCATGGTCGTATGCTGCCGGAGGACTGGAAGGCGCAAATCGGCAGCCATGACGCGATCTTTTTTGGCGCGGTAGGATGGCCCGAAAAAATCCCCGATCATGTCTCGCTCTGGGGTTCGCTGCTGATGTTCCGCCGCGAGTTCGATCAATATGTGAACCTGCGTCCCGTGCGTCTTATGCCCGGCGTGCCCTGCCCGCTCGCCGGACGAAAGCCCGGTGATATCGACTTTTTTGTCGTGCGTGAAAACACCGAGGGCGAATATTCATCCATCGGCGGCAAGATGTTCGAAGGCACGGATCGCGAAATGGTCATGCAGGAAACCGTGATGACCCGCAAAGGGGTTGATCGCGTGTTGAAATACGCTTTCGATCTCGCGCAATCGCGGCCCAAGAAACACCTGACGTCGGCAACCAAATCCAATGGCATCTCGATCACAATGCCTTATTGGGATGATCGGGTTGTGGAGATGTCAAAGTGCTACAAGGACGTGAAGGTCGACAAATATCATATCGATATTCTCACCGCGAATTTCGTATTGCATCCAGATTGGTTCGATGTGGTTGTCGGTTCGAATCTGTTTGGCGATATTTTGTCCGATCTTGGCCCCGCCTGCACAGGAACTATCGGCATTGCGCCGTCGGGTAACATCAATCCGGCGGGCGATTTTCCTTCGCTTTTCGAACCCGTGCACGGCTCGGCGCCAGACATTGCCGGCAAGGGCATCGCCAATCCTGTCGGCCAGATATGGTCAGCTGCGATGATGCTGGATCATCTGGGCGAAAAGGGAGCGGCGGCGGCTATCGTTGCTGCTATTGAACGTTCACTGGCGGCGCCGACGGGGCGAACGCGGGATCTTGGCGGCACACTGGCAACAGCAGAAGCTGGCAAGGTGGTCGCAGGGGAACTTTGACGGCTTGGAGATTCTTCCCGCATTGGGAGAATGGGAAGAACTCTGACGGCTGCAAAAAATCGATTTGGCAGTAAACTTCGCTTCGTTGTGACGCCCGTTCAAGCGCAGCCTGCTTTTCCGCCGTAAATTCGCCTCTTCGCACTGGCAATTGCCATGTGCGGCGGGACCATTCGGCAACACTTGTCAGAATTATACGCCAAACAGCATTGGGCGCTTCAAGTTGTCTTGCACTTGCGGCACGGAGCGTGAAACCTGTTCGAGTATAGGGGCTTGTAATTTCAGATTCGTGTGCCAACCAAACGCACGCCATGTCTGTTCGGAAACCGGAAATGATGAGGGTTCAAATCTATCAATTCCGGCGCTCTGGTGAGCAGCTTGGCCGCCGCCCACGCGTACATGTTGCGTGCATGGGGCTGGTCAGCATCGCCTGTCGAGGGCTTGCCTGATGTTCATGACGACGCTCTCGCGCTATATCGGCTCGCGGTTCCTGACAACCGTTCTGGCTGTTTTTGGCTCGATCTTCGCGTTGATCATGATCCTGGATTTCGTCGAAATGTTGCGCAAATCGGCCGATCTTCCTGGCGGTACGACGCTCATGCTTGCGTTTGTCTCTTTTCTGCGGACTCCGTCCATCGCCGAAAAAGTGCTGCCGTTCGTCATGCTCGGCGCGACCATGATCGCGTTGGTCAACCTGACTCGCAGGCTGGAACTGGTCGTTGCGCGCGCTGCGGGTGTGTCGGTTTGGCAATTCCTGACCCCGGTCATCGTGCTCGCGGTCCTGATCGGCATATTGTCAACTATATTATACAATCCGCTTTCTGCGGCCATGAAACTGCGGGCCGACCGGATTGAGACCAAGATCGCCGGGCGCACGCTCAGGACCGGCGCCGAGGGCGGGATCTGGATCCGGCAGCGCAGTATCGACGGGCAATCGATCTTGCGGGCGGAGAGCACCAGCGATGCGGGCACGAATCTCGCTGCCGTTACGGCTTTCGTCTATGATCGCGACGGGCATTTTCTGGAGAGGGTGGAAGCGCCCCGGGGCAAATTTACACCCGGCGCGTGGGAGTTATACGGTTCCAGGGTCAATTCTCCGGGTGAAAATCCCCGTGAGGTCGAAACCTACCTGCTGGCGACAAACCTGACGACGGAACAGGTTACGCAATCATTTATTGCGCCCGATTCCGTGCCATTCTGGACCCTGCCTTCCGTGATCGCCCGCTCGCAAGCGGCCGGGCTCGATGCGAATAAATATCGCCTTAAATATCAGGAACTTCTATCGCGGCCCCTGTTGCTGGCTGCTATGGTTTTTATTGCTGCATCCTTTTCCTTAAGATTCTTCAGGTCTGGTGGTATCGCGCGCATGGTTTCCGGTGGCGTGGCTGCAGGCTTCGTGCTTTATGTGGCCACTAAAGTGGCATCCGATCTTGGCAGCGCTGGCCTGCTAAGCGCTCCCGTGGCGGCATGGTCGCCGGCCTTCATCGGGAGCATGCTTGGCGTGCTAGTTTTGTTACATTTGGAGGATGGTTAAATGGGGCGGCGTTATAGCCCCGCAAATCTTCCCGCCCGTCGCTTTTTTACAAAAGTGGCGGCGATCGGGATCATTGGAATTGGCGCAGTGGCTGCGCTGATAACGCTTTCGGCTTGCCCGGCCGTATCCCAAACGCTCAACGAACGACTTGCTCGCCGCAGTGGCGCGACGCCCTCCGAGAATGGCCAAAAGGACCGGATGCTGCTCGACGCCTCCGAAATGGCTTTCGACCGGAACAAGGACACCGTTGAAGCACGCGGTGACGTTCAGATTTTCTATCAAGGCAGAGCCTTGCAGGCCGACAAGGTCATCTATGATCGCAAGTCGCGGCGCGTGTTTGCCGAAGGCCGCGTGAAAATAACCGAACGCGACGGCACGATATCGTATGCCGACAAAGCGGAGCTGACGGACGATTTCAAGACAGGTTTCGTCGACAGCCTGCGCGTCGAGACGCCGGATAAGACCTATTTCTCATCGCCACGCACTGAACGCAATGAGGGTGAGACCACCGTTTTCAACAGCGGCACCTACACCGCTTGCGAATCTTGCAAGGAAAATCCCGACAAGCCGCCGCTGTGGCGCGTCCGTGCCAAGCGGATCATCCATCAGAATACCGAGCAGATGGTGTATTTCGAGGACGCATCGCTCGAATTGTGGGGCATGCCCATCGCCTGGCTGCCGTTCTTCTCGATGCCGGACCCAAGCGTCACGCGCAAGAGTGGCTTCCTGGCCCCTTCGTACATCGCCCGCACAAATCTCGGCGCAGGCGTCACCATCCCCTATTTCTGGGCTATCGCGCCCAATATGGATTTGTCTATCGCGCCGACCCTGCTAAGCAAGCAGGGGGTATTGGGCGACGTAGAATGGCGCCATCGCCTGGTCAACGGCTCCTATTCGATCCGCGCCATCGGCATTTTTCAGGCAGAGCCTGATGTGTTTCTGAAAGCGCCCTTCGGACCGGGCAGCCGTCAGATGCGTGGATCGGTTGAATCCAAGGGTGAGTTCTTAATCAATGACAAATGGAAGACCGGCTGGAATCTGAAGCTGTTGAGTGATCGCTATTTTCAACAGGACTACCGCACGCCATCTGCGCAATTGTCGCAGAACTATTTCCGGGAATCGACGTCGTCTGTCTATTTCACAGGTCAAGGCAACAGCGGTTATTTTGACCTGCGCGGTTTCTACTTCCAGGGGCTTTCGCGCGCCGATATCCAGGGCCAGCAACCCGTTGTCGCGCCAGTGCTGGATTACAACAAGACCGTCAGCCTGCCGCCATCATTGACCTGGGGCATTGGCGGTCAGGTTACTCTGGACTTCAACTTCACCAACATTTCGCGCGAACTTGCGTCCTTTGAGGCGATCGGCGGCCGCCGGCTGGATCGCGCTTACGGTCTGTTCGACGTCTGCGAAAACGCAAAGGGTGCTCCCACGTATAGTCGCACGCAA
>CAMDKB010000325.1 GCA_945901195.1 Rhizobium sp. Q54 | reverse complement strand
GGAACTTTTGGATCGACGGGGATATAATCAGCATCGCGGAAAAACGCCTGGCCTTCTGTGGACGTCAGAAAGTCGACAAAGAGTTTTGCAGCATCCGTATTCGGCCCGCCCTTGACGATGGAAAAAACGCTAAGTACCCCAAGCGCCGGCTGCATGGGGATCCAGTCGGAAGGTGCGCCCTTTTTCGCGCTGATGACAGCGTGATGGTTGAAGATATTGAGCGCCAACGCATATTCACCCGCTATCACGCGGTCGAGCACCGCGCGCGCGGCAACCCGTTGCCCCACGATCTGCTGCGCGGAAAGTTTGCGCAAATATTCCATGCCTTTTATTTCGCCCATATCAGCCAGAACAATCCCCACGAAACCCGGTGCGCCCGAAGGCGTGAGGCTGGTGTTCCATGTGATCTTGCCCTTGTATTTGGGATCAAGCAGATCCTCGAATGTGCGAGGCTCCGTACCCTTTGCAATCATCTGGGTATTGTAACCGGGCGTCAGAATATAAACATTGGTGGCGTTCCAAAGACCTTTGGAATCGTAGAACTCTGGCCCGAACGCCTTCACGCCATCGGGCGTGAAACTTACCAGCGATCCCGATCGTTCCAGAGCGGGTGCGCCGAAGCCGTCGAACACGTCAACCATAATGCGACCGGCCTTCACCTCCTGGGCGATGCGCAGGTTTGTTTCGGTATTGTCGGCGCGGGCGTAGTCGACACGAATGCCGTATTTGTTCTGAAAAGCGTCGGCGACGGGCCGGGCGAACTGATTGACGATGAGGGTCGTGTACCAGGTCATCCTGGAGTTTTTCTTCGCGGCAGCGATGAGCGCTGCATCGGCTGCGGTAGCGGGCGAGTTATAAATTACGGACAGCCCCAGCAACACGGCGCAAATCCGGAGCTGCAATGCCTGTCTCATGCTGCCTCCCAATCTTTCCACATGACCACCCGATGCGTTCTTGATCGAATGGGCAGTATCGACAATCTAGCTCAATGCTGGCAGTTTCCACGCCAGGTCATTATTGATCCCATCGTGCGGATGTCCTGCCTGGGAAGAAAACGTTTAAACAGGCAGAATTGGCAACATGTGACGCTGATCGCGTAAGTGACCTAGCTCAATAGTGCTGCGCAATATCATGTTGTCAAGTCTGAATAGTGTGACGGAAACAATTACCGTCACGGATCGAAAGCACATAAAAGCGTTCTAATACGAGGCGAATGCGTCCAGAGACGACGAGCTCAATGCCAAGATTTCTATTGGTGGAATCGTTCAAATAGTATTGCCAATTCGAAGTCGAGTTGTGTTGCTGCAATTCAACTTATTGATACGGATTAAGGTGTTCCTCACATTTTGCGAAGGACGATACACATCTTGACGAGCGATGCCGAGGCGCTCGGCTGCTCCCGCACCACGACTTTCGCCAACAGTGGCTCTCATAACCATACAAGATGGCGACAAAGCTTGCAGCTGCGGTTACCGCGTTCCTCCCTATGGTTTGAAGGCTCCGAAGCCGGGCTTGTAAGACTTGTCGTCCAGGAATTGCGACATTCCCTTCTGCATCCCGCCTTCCTTGTCGACATGCTGCAGCGCCTGCAGCTTTGCGGCGAGAAAATTATAGGCTTGATCGTGGCTCATGCCGCGAACGTGCCGAACGGCCTCCTTGGTATAGCGCAGCGTGAAGGGATTTTTCTCCTGTAGAATACGGGCAATCTTCAGTGTTTCCTCGCGCAGATCTGCGAGTGGCACGGAATAATTAACGAGTTTGATCTCGGCGGCTTTCCTGCCATCAAAGGGCAGCCCCGTCATGGCATAAAACATGGCGTCGCGATGGCTCAGCATTTCAGCGATGTTCCAGCTCACGATGCCTCCGGGAATGACGCCCCAGTTCACTTCTGACAGTCCGAACGTGGCCTCGTCCGCCGCCAGCGCAATATCGCAGGCGCAAACGGCGGTGAAGGCGCCGCCGAAACAGGGACCGTTCACCATGGCGATAGTTGGTTTTGGAAAATTGACGATGCGATGCCAACGCCACGAATTGGAAGCTTGTT
The DNA here is from genome assembly GCA_945901195.1 of Rhizobium sp. Q54. Lineage (GTDB taxonomy): Bacteria > Pseudomonadota > Alphaproteobacteria > Rhizobiales > Beijerinckiaceae > Terripilifer. The sequence goes on along the minus strand of CAMDKB010000325.1, from coordinate 3,284 downwards.
GCGCGCGCGCGCGCTCCTCCGGATTGTTCTGCGTCTCGCGGAAATACAATTTCAAATCCTGTCCGGCGCAGAAGGCCTGCCCCTTGCCCGTTAGTATCAGGACTCGCGTATCTTTGTCATGAGCAAGCCAGCGGAGCGCATCGTCCATTTCATAATGCAATTGCGGGCTCATCGCATTGCGCTTTTCGGGACGGTTCAGACTCAGCCAGGTAACGCCATCATCTTTCTCGACGACAATATTTTCGTAGGTTGCAGACATTCAAACATCCCGGCCTTTCATGACTGGGCCGACATTTGCCAGACGACCCGCCAGTGATAAGATTTGCGCAAACGGGCAGTATTGGCAAGCCTTGACGCTGACCGCGTGACGTCGGTGATTAAAAGTACTCAGCGTCCTCTGCCCCCAGAGGCTCGATTTTCCATGATCAAGTCACAATTTTCCTTTGGCTTTCCTGGCGGACACGACAATAGGACCGTTCACGTCCTTGATGGATTGGCGGGCGGCCAGAACGCCGCGCCAGCTATCGGCGATATGGAGGTTGCCAGGACTGCCGCAGCTATTGATGGCGCATGACGGGCTCTTGCTGCCGCATTGGCATTTTCCATCGCGGAATGCATAGGGTCTTTATTACAAAGAAAAAATCGCTGACGGGCGGAACGAGGAGTGTGAAGACTTCGCCGACGATCTCGCCGCCGCCGGCGGTAAATGGATTTATACACGCACGATGAATTCGCGGCGCGACAAAGTCGGATGCGAGAATGAAGACTCGCTTGGCGCCGCTCGTTGCGCCATTTTTGTATTTAAAGTGTAACGTAACACACTGGTACGCAGCTGTTTGTCCAATGGGAATGCACAAGCACGCTACCAGTTGGACATACAATTACTTCGGCGCACCCGCGAGCTTGGGTTGTCTACGAAAATCCGTTGTCTGCTGCTAGTATTGGTGTTATCCTCAAGGAAAAATGTAGCGCACGACTGCGCAGCAGAACCTTAAAACCTGCAATGCGGGAGGCTTAGATGGAATTACCTAAATCAGTCTTACAACCAAGAGTTCGGGCCGTTCGGTCATGGTCGATCGCGGCCCTCTGTGTACTTCCAATTCTCACAACGCAGCCATCAACGGCTGCAGACGAGGTTAAAGTAGCGAGCAGCCTGAAAGGATTCTGGGACACAACAATGGTGCAATTCGGCCAGGAACGCCAGATGTTTGCCGCCGAAGGCATCAATATCGACGTGGTCTGGACAAGTGGTGGCTCAGAGATATTACAAGCCGTTATCAGCGGCGCTGTGGATGTCGGTATCGGTACGGGGGTTATGGGGGTCATCGGAGCGTACACGAAAAATGCGCCAATCGGAATTGTGGCGAATGAATTTGTGGGATCGAGTGACCTTTACTACTTTGTACCGGCGGACTCTCCCGTAAAAAGCATTAAAGACTTGAACGGCAAGTCGCTTGGTATTGCAAGGGCAGGCTCATCCAGCGAAAGTGTCGGCAGCATGCTCGCCAAACAAGCTGGTATCACTTTGAAATATATACCAGCTGGCGGCCCGGCTTCGACCATGACAATGCTGATGACAAAGCAAGTAGACGTTGCATGGGGCGTATTTCCAGTCTTCATGGACCAGATCGAAGCAGGAAAGATACGCATTGTTGCGCTTGGCAAGGACGCACCCGGGATCTCTGAGCAGACCACGCGGGTTAATATCGCAAGCAAGAACATGATTGAAAATCGCCCAGATGTGCTTCGTCGCTTCTGGCGCGCATACCTAAAGACAATTGCACACGCCTATGCATCGGAAGACATTCCGAAGCAGTGGGCCACAATGAACAACATCAGTCTCGAGATGGCGAAACGCGTCATTGCCGAAAACTTTCAAAAGGACTTGATATTACCTGAGAATATAAAATCCATAAGTTTAAGCGTGGAAGAGGCCCTCGTAAACAAGTACATTCCCAAGTTGCTAACCGCTGGGGAGACGGAGAGAATGCTAGGTCTCGTGGCGAAATTCACACGCTAGGGGGAGGGAGAATGCGCGTCATTAAATGCGGGGAAGAAAAATGGACGAGGCGCTTCATGACTATAAATCCGCCAATCCAATGTACGGGCCGAACGCGTTCAAGATCGGTGTATTTAACATAAACTGCAATGGGGGATTGACCATCAGTCTGGCTCCGGAGCGCTGGAAAGCCGACTGGCCCGATGTCGTAAAGGCGACATTGATGGCGGATCATGCGGGATATGATTTCATTCTGCCGGTTGCGAAATGGCACGGCTATGGGGGCAAATCCAACAATCTCGGGCGCTCCTACGAGACGCTGACCCACGGCGCAGCGCTCGGCGCATTGACGAAACATGCTGCCATGTTCTGCACCATACATGTTCCGCTGGTGACGCCTGCCTTTGCGGCCAAAGCGATGGCGACCATCGATCATGCCACTAATGGACGTGCAGGGCTTAACATCGTCTGCGGCTGGAATGCCGACGAATTTGATATGCACGGTGTTACCATCGATCCGGACGGGCGTTATGATCAGGGTCTGGAGTGGTTCAAAGTCTATGCGCGGGCGATTGAGGGCGGCCCCGAGTTCGACTTCAAAGGCAAATATTATAACTTGCGCGGCGTGTATACCGACCCAGTTTCCTTGCAACGACCGCGACCGATGACAATGTCAGCAGGCTTTTCACCAAACGGACGGGACTTTGCGGCGCAGGCGGCAGATGTTTTGTTCACGCTTGTATCTGAAATCGACCAGATCCCAGCTATGCGCGATAACCTGAACATCTATGCTGCGAAATATGGCCGCGATATCGGTCTCTACACGCAAGCACAGATTGTCTGTCGCCCGACATTTAAGGAAGCTTTCGACTATTATCACTATTTCGCCGAAGAAATGGCCGACATGGAGGCCGTCGAATATCACGCGCAGGCGACGGCCAAGGGCCGCGACACCAGGTCGAATAATTCGGACCGGCCGATGGTGAACAAATATTCCCGGCAGACAGGCAAGAGATTCGCGGGTGCTTATCCTAGCATATATCCGCTCGTGGGATCGCCGGACGAGATAGCGGCCGAGATCGTGCAGATGCACACGGCAGGGTTGGCTGGTGCGGCCATTGTCTTCCTGAACTATCTCAACGAAATGCCTTACTTCAACGCCGAGGTACTTCCGCGTCTCGAACGGTTGGGTTTGCGTGTGCCGATGGGGTAGTGAACCGTCTTTTTCCACCAAGGTGTGGGGGCTCTCACATCCGGAGGCAGCCATGACTGACGGCGATGTGAG
>CAMDKB010000324.1 GCA_945901195.1 Rhizobium sp. Q54 | reverse complement strand
GTCCATCACCCCTATGAATCATTCGATGTTGTGGTGCAGTTTCTGACGCAGGCTGCGCGCGATCCCAGCGTTGTGGCGATCAAGCAGACGCTGTATCGCACCTCCAACGACAGTCCGATTGTGCGTGCGCTGGTTGAAGCCGCAGAAGCGGGCAAGTCTGTTACGGCGCTTGTCGAATTGAAAGCGCGTTTCGATGAAGAAGCCAATATCCGCTGGGCGCGCGATCTTGAGCGTGCCGGCGCGCAGGTTGTCTTCGGTTTCATTGAACTGAAGACACATGCCAAACTGTCTATGGTTGTGCGGCGCGAAGGTTCGGGCCTTACAACATATTGCCATATAGGCACCGGCAATTATCATCCGATCACGGCGCGCATTTATACCGATGTCTCGCTGTTTACAGCCGAGCCGGTGATTGGCCGCGACGTCGCGCGTATCTTCAACTACATCACCGGATACGCACAGCCCGGTGATCTCGAGCGCATGGCTGTATCGCCGCTCACCCTCAAGGCGCTTTTTCTCGCGCATATCGAGAATGAAATCGCCCATGCGCGTGCGGGCCGCCCGGGCGCGATATGGGGCAAATGCAATGCGCTGGTCGATCCGCAGATCATTGATGCGCTCTATCGCGCGAGCGGAGCAGGCGTCAGTATCGATTTTGTTGTGCGCGGCATCTGCTGCCTGCGGCCCGGTGTTCCCGGCCTCTCCGAAAATATTCGGGTCAAATCAATCATAGGGCGGTTTCTTGAGCACGCCCGCATTTATGCGTTCGGCAACGGGCATGGGCTGCCGCACCCCCAGGCGGTAGTTTACATTTCATCGGCAGATATGATGACGCGAAATCTTGACCGGCGCGTCGAAGTGATGTTGCCGGTCGAAAACCCGACTGTCCGCGAACAGGTTCTGGACCAGATCATGGTCGCCAATCTCATCGACAATCAGCAATCCTACCGCGTTCTGCCTGACGGTTCGAGCGAGCGCATGTTACCCGCGCCCGGCGCCGATCCCTTCAATGCGCACGATTATTTCATGACCAATCCTTCGCTGTCTGGCCGTGGCAAATCGCTGCGGGATTCCAGTCCGCGGACCCTGTTCAAACGCGCCGCGCCGCGCTAGATCATGGCCTCTCTCCAGGCAGAATGTGGCACACGATACATGGCTCTTGCTCGAACTGACGCGCCCGGCCGCCTTGGCGCTCTGGAACCTGTCGCTGTCGTGGATATCGGCTCCAACTCGGTTCGCCTCGTAGCCTATGAAGGTCTGACCCGCACACCGACTCCGATCTTCAATGACAAGGTGATGTGCGGCCTTGGCCGCGGCGTCGCGCTAACGGGAAAATTGCACGAAGAAGGAGTGGAACGAGCACTCGAAGCGCTCGAACGTTTCCGCGTTTTATGCCGCACGATGGGCATTGTCGATATTCACGCGGTGGCGACTGCAGCTGCCCGCGATGCTAAAAACGGACCGGACTTCCTCAAGCGGGCGGAAAAGGCCCTGGGGGTGCCTATCGAATTGCTTTCGGGCAAGCGCGAGTCACATCTGGCTGCAACGGGCGTCGTTTCAGGCTTTCATCAACCCGATGGCGTGGTCGGAGATCTCGGCGGCGGCTCGCTCGAATTGAACGAAGTGAAAGGTTTCAAAGTCGGCAAGGGGGTTTCGTTACGGATCGGCGGCATTTCGCTGATGGATATGTCCGGCAATTCACCCAAGAAGGCGCAAAAACTTGTTCGCGAAGCGCTTGAAGGGGTGAACTGGCTCGACGACCTCAAGGGCCGTACTTTTTTTGCGGTTGGCGGCACGTGGCGGTCTCTTGCGCTTTTGCACATGCGCCAGCGCAATTATGCGCTCCATGTCATGCACGGATATGCCATACCGACGGGCGATGCCGCCGATTTTGCGGCGCTGGTTGAGCGGGTCAATGCCGAAGCGCTGGTCGCCATTGAGGCGGTCTCGTCGGCCCGTCGTCCCTTGCTGGCCTATGGTGCGGTTGTGCTGGAGGAAATCATCCGCGCGGCAAAGCCGAAGGAAATAATCGTATCGGCCTACGGGCTGCGTGAAGGCGCGTTGTTCGAACGCCTGGATGAAGACACCCGCAAGCGCGATCCGTTGATTGAATCGGCACGCGAGCTCAACATTCTGCGCTCACGCGCCCCGCGCCACGGTGAGGAACTTTGCAAGTGGACGGATGAATTCTTCGCGTCAACAGGCCTGGACGAAACGCGCGAAGAAATGCGGCTGCGCCACGCGGCTTGCTTGCTGGCCGATATCGGCTGGCGAGCCCATCCCGATTATCGCGGCGAGCAATCACTGAATATCATCGCCAACGCGGCTTTCGCTGGCATCGACCATCCTGGCAGGGCGTTTCTGGCTCTTGCAACATCCTATCGACACACTGGCGAGGCTGACGTGGGCCCGATGCTGCGCACGCTTGCGACAGCCCGTATGCTGGATCGTGCGCATATCCTGGGCGCTGCGATGCGCATCGCCTACGTCATTTCCGCTGCAATGCCCGATGTTCTGCCGCGCTCGCCCATGCTGTGCAGGAAGAGCAAGATCGTCGTGACTTTGCCCGCCGATCTCGCGCCGCTGGCCAATGCGCGGGTCCATGGCCGTCTGCGCACGATGGCAAGACTGATTGGCCGCGATCCAGTGATTGAAATTGAAATGTGAGCCCGCCGGGGCGGGCTCACATCAGTCGTGCTTGAACGCAAGGTTGTGCTTGAACGCAAGGCTCAATCTTCGTGCGATAGAAGTCCCTTGTGGATCAGCGCGCCGATGATCGCGCCTGCAATCGGCGCCACCCAGAACAGCCACAATTGCTGCAAGGCCCATCCGCCAACAAACAGGGCAGGGCCGGTCGAGCGCGCCGGATTGACCGACGTATTGGTGACGGGAATCGAGATCAGATGGATAAGCGTCAGTCCAAGTCCGATCGCGATTGGCGCAAAGCCAGCCGGTGCTTTCTTTCCAGTGGCGCCCAATATGATCATCAGAAAGAAGGCTGTCAGAACGATTTCTGCGATCAGCGCCGCGTTCATCGAATATTTGCCCGGTGAATGTTCGGCAAAGCCGTTGGATGCAAAGCCCCCGGCGAGCGAGAAATCGGCTTTTCCCGAAGCTATGAGATACAGCGTACCGGAAGCTGCGGCGGCGCCAAGAACCTGCGCGATCACATAGGGGATCAATTCACCCCAGGAAAAACGGCCCGCGACAGCAAGCCCAACCGAAACGGCCGGGTTGAAATGGCCACCGGAAATGGGGCCAACCGCATAGGCCATCGTCAATACGGTCAATCCAAATGCGATCGAGACGCCTGTCAGGCCAATGCCGACCTGAGGGAATGCGGCTGCCAGAACGGCGCTTCCGCACCCGCCGAATACCAGCCAGAATGTGCCGAAAAATTCAGCTGCAAGCTTTTTTTGCATGTCTTCCTCCATACGGCGGGATGTGCCGTCAAGATCAAGATCGACCTTGCAAAGTGAACAGCCGATGAATGCTACAAATTTGTCTTTCCTACTTAAAGTTAACACAGGAGAAGACCGCAAGCATGGAATAGTCCGCGCGACTGGCCTTAAACTGGTCGATTCGCGCCGGTTCGAATCCAGCTTGCACAGCAGCCGTTCCCGGTTACCATAGCCGTTATGCACAGCGGTCTTGCAGGACTTCATATGAGGAAAGCGATGGTGTTGAAATTCATGCAAGCTGGCAGCGCGGCAATCGCCGCATTCGGGGCCTGCACTTTCCCCGGACAAGCCCAATCCATTGCCGAATTTTACAAGGCCAAGGGGCTCGTGATCCTCGTCGGCATCGAGCCGGGCACCGGATATGATCTCTATGGACGTACGTTGTCGCGCCATATTGGCAAGCATTTGCCGGGTAACCCAACCGTTGTCGTCAACAATATGCCCGGCGCAAGCGGCCTGGTGGCCTTCAATTGGCTGAACAACGTTGCCCCCAAGGATGGCAGCACTTTCGGCATCGCGTCCTTTACGGTGCCGTTTGAGCCATTGTTCGGCAACAAGCGGGCCTTGTTTGACGCCACGAAAATGGGCTGGATCGGCAATATGGATTCCAGCGTCAGCGTTTGCGCCGTGCGCACGGATGTAGGCATCAACTCGTTCGACGACATGATGCGCAAGGAAGTCGTGATCGGCGGCACCGGGATCGCCGGCCCGATCAGCCAATCGCCGCTAGCGCTGAAAAATCTCGTTGGGGCCAAGATAAAACTCATTGAAGGCTACAAGGGCACCGCCAGCGTGAAACTCGCTATTGAACGCAGCGAAGTGCAAGGCATTTGCGGCGTTTCCTTTTCCACCATACGCACCCAGTATCGCGAACTGATGGAAGGCGGCACTGTCAAAGTGCTCGTCCACCTGGGCTCCAAACCCTATCCGGATCTGCCCGGTGTCCCCTACGTCTACCAGTTTGCGAAAACGGCGGAGGATCTGCAGGTCTATGATCTCATCTTTGGGCCACAGGGCCTTGGCCGTTCCTTTGCTGCGCCGCCCGGCGTGCCGCCTGAGCGACTGGCCGCGCTGCGCAAGGCGTTTACGGATGCGGTGAGCGATCCCGCACTCATTGCTGAAGCCGAAAAAACCGGGCTCGATCTGAGGCCGCAATCAGGTCAGGATGTTCAGGCCTTTATCGAGCGAGCCTATGCCTCGCCCCCCGAGGCCATCGAGCGCGCCCGCAAGGCGCTCGATCCGTGATGGCAAACAGGGCGAGTCGAAACGCCGCTAACAATCGCCACTTTGGGGAATACTGGTCAGGCCGCGTCCAGGTTTTCCCAAGCCGGTATGACGGCTTGTCCACCGATCGTCATGCGCCGCATCAGCCGCCGTTCTTCTTTGGGAAAATCCGTGCGGGCGTGGATAGAGCAGAGATTATCCCACATCAGGAGATCACCCGGCTTCCAGACGTGTTCGTAGACCAGCGCCGGATCCTCGGTGTATTCGTAAAGCTCTTCAAGCAGCGCATCGCTTTCGGCTTGATCCAGTCCCTCCACGATATGGCTCATGAGCCGGTTCACATAGAGCGCGAGCTTGCCGGTCTCAGGATGGCGCAGGACGATCGGCTGATTGTGGTGCTTGAGATCTTCCAGATTGAATTTTGCAAGATCAAGCCGCGAATCCTGGATTTCATCAAACACCTGCAACACGCGCCGTCCTTCGATCCGTTCCTTCAGTCGTTGCGGCAGGTTCTCATAGGCCTGGTACATATTGGCGAATTTCGTGTTGCCGCCAATTGAAGGCACTTCAATGGAATAGAGAAAACTCGCACGGTTGGGTTCGCGCGAATAGCACATGTCGTGATGGAACCAGAGTTCGCCATCGGGCAGCACACCAATCGGCTTTCCTTCCTGTCGGATGTTGGAAACAAAC
>CAMDKB010000323.1 GCA_945901195.1 Rhizobium sp. Q54 | reverse complement strand
GCTGGCGTCCAAAGGGGGCTGGAATACAGTTCCGGCTGGTCAGACATTAAAAGTGGGCGTGCGTGGCAATGGTATCATTGCCTTGCGGCGCCGTCTCATCGTGACGGGGGATCTTAGCGAGCAAGCCGCCGGTTCGCAGGTATTTGATTCCTATGTTGAAGCGGCCGTGCGTCGTTTCCAGGTCCGCCATGGAATTGCGCCCACCGGTGTGGTGTCCAAGGAAACGTTTTCCGCGCTCAACGTGCCCGTTCAGGAACGTGTCCGTCAGCTCGAGATCAATCTGGTCCGTCTGAAGTCGTTCTCTGGCAATCTCGGCGATCGCCAGGTGACCATGAATATCCCCGCTGCCACAGTCGAGACCGTTGAAAACGGGCAGATTATTACCCATCACATTGCGGGTGTTGGCAAGATTGATCGCCAATCACCTGTGATGCAGGCGCGCGCACTGGACATCAATTTCAACCCGTACTGGACGGTTCCGGCTTCGATCATTCGCAAGGATCTAATTCCCAAGATGCAGAAGGATCCGAATTACCTGACAGAAAACAAGATTCGCATCATTTCCAAGTCGGGCCAGGAAATACCGCCCGCGCAAGTCAACTGGAACTCGATGGAGGCGACTAATTACATGTTCCGCCAGGATCCGGGCGGTGACGTTAATTCGCTTGGCTTCGTGCGTATCAATATCGCCAATCCGCATGGCGTTTACATGCATGATACGCCCTCCAAGGGCATTTTCGGAGATGATTACCGGTTCGTGTCGTCCGGCTGTGTTCGCGTGCAGAACGTACGCGATTTTGTGGCTTGGCTTCTGAAAGGTTCGGGAGACGGTAACTGGAACCGGGACAAGATCGACGAGGTTATCCGTTCCGGTCAGCGTGTTGATGCAAAAATCACATCCCCTGTAAATGTTTACTGGGTTTATGTCTCCGCTTGGGCGGATGCCGATGTCGTGCATTTCCGCGAAGATATCTATCGCCGCGACGGATTCCCCGGCGGGGCAGTTGCGGCCAATAATGCGGCGCAGCCCATTCAGCCCGTTGGCGCATCCCCCGACGATGACATGTTGCCGCCCGCAGGCCGGGCAACACGGCCTCCTGCGCCGATCGGTAACAATATCCGATAATAAATCGGCAATTGCTGTACTGAATGATTTCGTCCCGCCTCGCAAAAGGCGGGCCGAAATTTTTCATGCGTCAAATGTTCTGATGAAAATGCGCTTGAGTCAGGGGCTGGTTCTTTTCGGTCTGTGCATCACATGCTATGGCACGTCCTCTCTTTGTGGTGGCTCTTCTTGCCGTTGGCTGTCTTGTGCCAGTGGTATTGCAGGTGGCGATCCGAAACTTTCGGTCCGCCTGAGCGCCGCTGCCCGTCCGCTGTTTCAAGTCCACATGCAGGTTCAGATGCCCCAGACCAATGCCGCTACCGTAATCCGCTCCAATTCTTTTTTTTCGGCCTCGTTGGCGGAGACCGATCCGGAAATTGCTCGCGCGATAGAGCTGGAGCTTGGTCGCCAGCGTGATGAAATCGAGCTGATCGCTTCAGAGAACATTGTGTCACGCGCTGTGTTGGAGGCGCAGGGCTCGGTGATGACAAACAAATATGCGGAGGGTTATCCAGGCCGCCGCTATTATGGCGGCTGCCAGTTCGTAGATATCGCCGAAGACCTTGCGATTGCCCGGGCAAAAAAGCTGTTCGATTGCAAGTTCGCAAATGTGCAGGCGAATTCCGGCAGCCAGGCCAATCAGGCCGTATTTCTGGCTCTACTACAGCCGGGCGACACGTTTATGGGGCTGGATCTGGCCGCAGGCGGCCATCTTACGCATGGTTCACCGGTTAATATGTCCGGCAAATGGTTCAAGCCGGTGCCGTATGGCGTCAGCCGGGAGACCGGCCGTATCGACATGAGTGAGGTTGAGCGGATCGCGCATGAATGCAAGCCAAAGCTCATCATCGCCGGTGGCTCTGCCTATGCGCGCTTTTGGGATTTCGAACGTTTCCGCGCAATTGCTGACAGTGTTGGGGCCATATTGTTTGTCGACATGGCGCATTTTGCGGGTCTCGTTGCGGGTGGCGCGCATCCCTCGCCGTTTCCCCATGCCCACGTTGTTTCGACAACTACCCACAAGACCTTGCGCGGGCCGCGCGGCGGGCTGATCCTGACTAATGACGAAGACATCGCGAAAAAGGTCAATTCAGCCATTTTCCCAGGTCTGCAAGGCGGGCCACTGATGCATGTCATCGCGGCAAAGGCGGTGGCGTTCGGCGAGGCGTTGCAGCCCGAATTCAAGATTTATGCGAAGGCTGTTGCCGACAATGCAAAGGCTATGGCGTCAACCCTGCTGGAAAACGGCTATGACCTGGTGACGGGTGGCACGGACAATCATCTGATGCTGGTTGATCTGCAAAAGAAGGGCCTTACCGGCAAGGCGGCGGAGGCCACGATGGGCCGGGCACATATCACCTGCAACAAGAATGGCGTGCCGTTCGATCCACAAAAGCCTTTCGTGACGTCAGGCGTGCGGTTGGGCTCTCCGGCTGCGACATCGCGAGGGTTCGGCGTCGCCGAATTCCGCGAGGTCGGAAAACTGATTGCTGAAGTGCTGGACGGTTTGAAAGCCAACGGCGAAGCAAATAACGGAACAGTGGAAGACAGCGTCAAGGCGCGAGCACACGCGCTGACGGCGCGGTTCCCGATTTATTGAAAGCGTCGCTCACCGGTAAGTCAGCACATCCCGAACCATTTTTTTCTGCTCTGCTGTCGGGCCGGTGAGAATCTTGCGGACGATTTCCAGCGCTTCCTCATGCGATTGAAACCTTATGTTCCGCTCGCTTTTTTCACCTTCTGCTATGAGTTCGGGATTAGTGAGCGACTTGCGGACAGCCTCGCGCAAAAACGCGATGCGATCTGCAGGAACACCGCCAGTTGTAACGAGCAATCGCCCGACATCATTGAGATTGGCACGAAAGTCGATCAGCCATTCCTGTTCCGGTGTGAGTTTTGCAAGTTCGAAAATGGTTTTGGTATTGGGCAACAAAGGTGAGCGAACCCGGGCCATGGAAGCAATGGGGTTGGCGCCGCTGCTTTTCACATAGGCATTGGCGGAACTGTCAGAAATATACATGGTATCGACTTCGCTTCGCTCCATCGCCAAGGCTACTTCCGCACTGCTGCGGTAGCCTAGTACGAGCTTGCATTCGAGTTTCAGCGCCGCGCAGGTAATTGCTGCGCCATCTGCGGGGCCGTCGGCAGGCGCGGTGCCGCCCCAGCGCAACGCAAGCCCTGGTTTTGTTACAGCCTCGAAGGTGTTCATGCCGCTATCGCGGCCGGTCAGCCAAACCCATGGATAAGCGGCTACGACTCCCAGATGATCAAATTTCGTCATATCGTATTTGAGATTGTCCCGGCCCAGCAATTGCCCCAGCGTTGCGGGCGTTGCATTTGAAATGTGTAAGCGCAACCCATCTGGCTGTGCAGAATAAAGCCGGTTCAATGCGAGTAATCCGCCTGCGCCGATAACGTTTTCAACGATAACGGTAGAACCGAGTTCACGCGCCAGATAAGGCGCAATCATGCGCGCATAGGCGTCAAACCCGCCGCCTACGGCCACGCCGACGATGAAATGAACAGTCTTGCCTTTGTAGAAGGCAGCAGCATCTTCTGCATCGCTGCGCCCGGAAAATGCGCAGGCGAAGAGGGCTGCAAGACTCAATCTGAAAATATGTTTCAAAGATTTCATGGCTCGCTCCCCTCGTCTTTCCTGAGGGAAGGATATCACAAATCATAGAGAATGAAGCCCAGGGCAACAGCGGCTTCGTTCATGCGAGCGTCGTAGCTGGCGAGCGCGAGGGCTGGCTCTATGTCTGACATATATGTCATCGAAGCCAGATGGATGGCGTCGAGACTTCTAACAGGCTTTGGAAAAGGCTTGTAGATGCGTTGCAAAGTATTTGGTGACAATTCAATCAAATCAATCTTGTCTATAATATTGTTGATGTCCTGCTGCATACGAGCTGCTAGACCCAGAGTATTCATCCTCGTCCAGGTTTCAAATTCGAGCAATTGGCTGGATACAAGCCTCGATCTCCACAGTCTGTCGGGTGGCGATTTGTTTTCACCAAGAAGGCCGGCGATGACTATTGACGTGTCGACGTAAATCAAAACCGGTCCGCCCGGTCTTCATCAAGGTCACGCAGGATTTGCTCCAGGGACAATTTTGCGCTGTTAGTTGGGGGCGGGGGCAAACCGCTGAAATCTTTTGCAGGCCGAACGTGCCCTCGTCTGATCGCCTCTGCCAGCGCTGGGTTGATGTCAGCCGGGATGTTATCTGCCGGCGAGCGCAACTCTGCCACCACACGGTCGCGATCGGTGATGCGCACAACTTCGCCAGCGGCGGCGGCCCGCACATATTGGCTCAGATTGTTTTTCAGCGCCTTCAGACCGACGGTTTTCATGGGGACAAAGTAGCCTCTGGAGGCCTCTTTGTCAAAATGCTGGCTGTTGAAGGGCACCGTGGCGAAAGCTATACACTTGTGCTGATCCGTGTGCTGGTTTTTCAGCGCGCGCGCCTCGAATCGCATAGATGTTTGTGTTCATAGTTTACGAGGCATCCCATGCGCTGTCCCTATTGCGGCAGTTCCGAAACACAGGTGAAGGATTCGCGGCCGACGGAGGATAATTCCGCCATTCGCCGCCGCCGGGTTTGTTCCGATTGTACCGGGCGTTTCACCACATTCGAGCGCGTCCAGTTACGCGAGCTGACGGTCGTCAAAAAGACCGGCAAACGCGTTCCATTCGACCGGGACAAGCTTGCCCGCTCGTTCGAAATTGCTCTGCGCAAGCGTAATGTAGAACCCGAACGGATCGAGCGGATGGTCAATGGCATCGTCCGGCAGCTCGAAAGCCAGGGGGAAACCGAGATCGACAGTGGAGCCATAGGTGAAATGGTGATGGAGGGCTTGAAAAATCTTGATCAGGTTGCCTATGTGCGCTTTGCATCGGTCTACAGGAATTTCCGGGAAGCCCGGGATTTCGAAACCTTGATCGGGGAACTGAACGATGAAACGCCGGAAACATCCGATGCTGGGCAAAATCTGACCGGCGGAAAAGAACGGGCAAGCGGGAAAGCAGACCTTTAGCCAATGACAACAACACTCGCCGCGCTCGGCCGGAAAGAGCCTGCGGCGCCATCCGATCCGGAATTTGACCGCCGCATGATGATGGCGGCTGTCACGCTTGGGCAACGCGGGCTGGGGACGACTTCACCCAATCCCTCCGTGGGAGCGATTGTCGTGCGGGATGGCGTGGTTGTTGGTCGCGGTTCGACAGTTCGGGGTGGCAGACCCCACGCCGAGACAGAGGCCTTGCGTGAAGCCGGCGAGCTC
>CAMDKB010000322.1 GCA_945901195.1 Rhizobium sp. Q54 | reverse complement strand
CAATGCGTCAGAGATCATCGGCGTCACGCGTATTCTTGGCCTCACCGACAACACGGCCACGCCGCGCGGCGTGGACTCGACCTCCTCTTCAAATGATGTGGAAGCGAACGCCATTGTCCTCGCGCGTCATTGCCGATGCACCGTGGTTGCAACCGGTGACATCGATATTGCCAGTGATGGCGAACGCATCGCGCGCATCGCAAATGGCACGCCGATGATGACCCGTGTCACCGCCCTGGGCTGTTCTCTTTCCAGTGTGACTGGCGCATTCATGGCAGTGGCGGACAATCCGTTCGATGCAGCCGTCGCAGCGCTTGCCGTTTACGGCATAGCCGGAGAGATGGCGCTGGAAAACGCAGCCGGACCGGCCTCATTCCGTGTAGCCTTCCTCGATATTCTGCATACAATCCGCGCTGCCGATATTCACGCTCGCCTGAGGACAGCCTGATGCTCGACTTAAAAGCCTGCCGCCTTTGCCTCGTCACGGACCGCCCGCTCTCGCGTGGACGCGCGCTGATCGATATCGTCGCTGCTGCCGTGCGAGGAGGCGCCACCATGGTGCAATTGCGCGAAAAAACCGCTGGCACGAGAGAGTTTCTCGAACAGGCGCGAGCGCTCAAGGCGCTATTGGCGCCGCTCGGCATTCCACTTGTCATTAACGACCGCGTGGACATTGCGCTGGCCGTCAATGCGGAGGGCATTCATGTCGGACAGACCGATATGCCCCTGGCGGAAGTGCGCCGGCTCGTAGGGCCTGATAAATTCATCGGCCTGTCAGCTTCCAGACGCGAATATATTCTTGCGCCGGACGCTGAGGCCGCTGATTATCTCGGGATAGGCCCAGTATACGCGCAACAGACAAAGCCCGGCACCGCCACGCCACATGGCGTAGAAGGCTTTCGCGCCCTTCGCGCACTGACGAAAAAACCAGTCATGGCCATTGGCGGCATGAAGGCCGACAATTCCGCGCCCATCCTGGCAGCAGGCGCCGATGGTCTTGCCGTGGTGTCAGCCATTGTCAGCGCCGATGATCCGGAAGCTGCCACAAGGCAAATCGCTGCATTGTTCAATGCGTGATGCTGCGCTAATCTCAACGCTATAACTATAAGATTAGGAGAAACGGCCTTGAACGCACCAGCAGAAACACCCACGAAACTCGACGGAAATTTTCAAGACAAGTCACTCGATCCCAGCGTGAACACAGTACGCAAGGTCGGAGATATAGAAATCACTGCGTTTTGTGATGGCATTCTCCCCTCTCGCGTGGACGTGGTGAAGGGCATTGATTTGACCGAAACCGAACGCCTGACCGGCGTGAAGAAAGGCGAGATCATGTGGATGTCGGTCAACGAATACGTCGTCAAGATTGGTGACAAGATCGGCATCATCGACACGGGCGGCGCGGACCGCATGTATCCCTCCCTTGGACTGCTGATCGACAATTTGAAAAAAGGCGGCATAGACCCTGCAAAGATCGACTATGTATTTCTGACACATCTCCATCCCGATCACATGTATGGACTGGTCGCCAAGGACGGCACGCCAAACTTCCCCAACGCCGAAGTCATCCTGCATGAGAACGAAGCCAATTTCTGGATCGACGCGAAGCCGACAGGTCGTGAGAATGTCGACAAGAACCAGTTGCAGGTCGCCCGCCATATCAAGGATTATCGCGACCGCCTGCGCATCGTGAAAGACGGCGAGGTCATGCCGGGCATGTCAATTGCCTGCGCGCCCGGCCACACTCCGGGCCATAGCGCCTGGATCGTACATTCTGGCAAGCATTCAGCGATGATGTGGGGCGATTGCATCCATCTTCCCGTGATCCAGATGATGCATCCGGAAGTCACGACCATTTACGATCTCGACGGCGAAACAGGAGCAAAATCTCGCCGCAGAATGCTCGAAATGTGCGTGACTGACGGCATCAAGGCGCTCGGCGCGCATCTCGAATTCCCCGGCTATGCAAGCGTTGTCAGAAAAGGCAGCGGATTCGGCTTCGAGTATGATTTCTAGTGTTAAAAGTGGCTGTAGGATCCGCGTGCAAAAGTGCGCGGCTTCCCATCCACACCGATGAAGGTCACGCTGCCTGCGACACCATCGATGACTTCACCAATACGCGTCACCGCAACACCCTCCTTCAATGCAAGTTGTTCAAAAACCATGGCGTGCGAAGGCGGCACGGCGCACAGGATTTCATAGTCATCGCCACCTGTGATGGCGCTTTCGAACACCTCGGGCTGCGAAATAACAGCTTTGGTTGCGTCCGAGAATGGAACGCGCGCTAGATCGACCCGCGCAGCAAATCCGGAAGCTCGCATCATCTTTGTTGCATCGCCGACCAGACCGTCAGAAATATCCATTGCCCCATTGGCGCAGGCCCGCACAATCGGCGCCAGAGCAAGGCGCGGTTGTGGTTCAAGATAACGTGAAATCAGAAATTCCCTGTGTGGCCCGGACAATTGAGTTGCCCAGGACGGCGGCGATTTGCCATGCACGAAAAGGCCCAGCGCCGCATCGCCAATCGTTCCGGTGACAAACAGGATATCTCCGGCTTCCGCACCAGTGCGCTTCACCATTGCGCCTGCAGGCACACTGCCAAGCACCGTGATTGAAATCATCAAGGGTCCCGGCGTGGAAACTGTATCGCCCCCCATCAGCGGGCATCGATAGGTTTTTGCATCTTCGCCCAAAGCAGATGCAAATCGACCCAGCCAATCAGCGCTATACGCACTGGGCAAAGCCAGCGTCAGCAAAAATCCCTGCGGCTCAGAGCCTTTTGCAGCAAGATCGGAAATATTCACGCGCAGCGCCTTGCGGGCGATCGCTTCAGGCGGATCATCAGCAAAGAAATGCACACCGGCGACGACCGCGTCGACAGTCAGCACAAGCTCATGTCCCGCCGGCGGAGCATAGAGGGCCGTATCGTCCTTCAAGCCCAACGCAGCAGGCCCTGCGATGGGCGCAAAAAAGCGGGCGATAAGGTCATCTTCGGTCAAGAGTTTGGTCCAGCTCAGATATGATGGCAGCTCTGTGAAGCAGACCTGTCATCCCGGTCGCAACGGGCGATCCGGGAATGCAGTTATACTTCACTTTTCACCCGGCGATCCCGGATAAAATACGCTTCACTTCTCCGCAAGGACCGACATCAACCCGCGACTATGTAAATTCGCTGGCGCGGTATTCACGCGCAAGCTTGTCCAGAACGGCATTGACCATCCCGACTTCATCTTTGGCAAGAAATGCGGCGGCCACGTCGACGTATTCGGTGATGACAACCCGCGCGGGAATGTCCTTGCGCTTTTTCAGTTCAAAAGCAGCGGCGCGGAAAACAGCTCGCATCACAGCTTCCACGCGTCGCAGCGGCCAACCATCAGCGAGCAACTTGTCTGTGGCCCGGTCCAGCGCAACCTGATCTTCCAGAACGCCACTAATCACGCGCTTGAAGAATTCGACGTCAGCCTGCTCGTATTCGACGCCTTCGACCTCGCGACCCATCCAGTGGGTTTCAAATTCGGCAAAGACTTCGTTGAGCCCCTTGGCGGCGACGTCCATTTGGTAAAGCGCCTGCACTGAAGCCAGACGCGACGCGGCGCGCTTGCGCTTGCCTTGTACGGGCCGCACAGGCGCCGGTTCGGGAGGCTCTTGTGGAGCGCCGGTCATTCCAGGTCCATGCGCTTGGCGATATGAAAGAGCGAGAGCGCTGCACGTGCCGCATCGCCGCCCTTGTCGCCCTGTGTGGGGTCAGCACGAACGATCGCCTGCTCCTCGTTTTCCACCGTCAGAATACCGTTTCCAATCGGAAGCAGATCCTCCATCGAGACGAACATGAGACCGCGAGAACTTTCATTGGCGACAATATCGAAGTGATGGGTTTCCCCTCTGATGACGCAGCCAAGAGCAACCGCGCCAGCAAACGCTCCATCTGCACAGAGCATGCGCACAGCGGCAGGAATTTCCAGCGCGCCTGGCACGTTGACGATTTCATAGGTGGCGCCCGCAGCTTCCAGCGCGGCCTTGGCGCCGTTCAGAAGCATCTCGCCAACCGCTTCGTAATAGCGCGCTTCAACAATAACAAAACGCGCGCCATCAGCACGCACGATTTGGCCGCTAGCGGCTCTTTTGGGTTCGGCCATGGCCTCTTTCCGGTTTGGTCTGATGGGATCGCGAAGGCATTCAATAGAGAGTGCGGCACGCGCGCGCAAGCAATCTCAGGCCTTTGCTTCAACGAGCCGCGCGGCATAACGCGCCATCAGATCAACTTCGATGTTCAACTTGTCGCCCATCTTGCGCTCGCCCCAGGTCGTCACCGCCAGAGTATGGGGAATGAGAAGAACCGAAAATACATCATCCTCCACCGAATTCACGGTGAGCGAGGTGCCATCAAGCGAAATCGAGCCCTTTTCCGCGATGAAGCGCTTGAGAGCAGCGGGAACCTTGATATCGAATCGTGCCATGCCGTCGAAGGCGCGCAGTGCGATGATTTCGGCAATCCCGTCCACGTGCCCGGTGACAATGTGCCCGCCGAGTTCGTCGCCAATCCTGAGGGACCGCTCGAGATTGATGTGTGTCCCGGCTAGCCAGGCGCCAACTGTTGTACGCGACAACGTTTCAGCAGCGGCATCCACGTCGAACCAGGTTGGCTTGTCCGCTGTGCGTCCTGCGCCAATTTCCACCGCTGTCAGACAAGGCCCACAACAGGCGATGGATGCACCCAGCGCAATCGAAGCAGCATCATAATTGCAAGCGATGCGAAGACGGGTGAGCTTCCCACGCTTTTCAACTGAGATGATTTCGCCAACGTCGGATACAAGCCCTGTGAACATCAGATTTTCCGCCGCCAGATCCGCAGGATATCGCTGCCCGCGTAAGAGATTTCCGGTGAACTGTAATGCGTCTGGTCTGCCAGAATAGCGCGTGCCTCCGGAGGCAGCGCCGCAGTCCCCGACCGCCCAAAGGGTTTGGGCGACGAGAAGATTGCGACTTCGTCTGCAAGTCCTGCAGTGATCAGGCCTGCCCCAACTTTCGGCCCGCCTTCGCTCAGGACACGCGTTATGCCGCGCGAAGCCAGCACCGACAGCACCTGAGAGAGATCGATGCGCCCGGCTTTATCGACGTCCACCCGACCCACCTGCACGCCACTGGAGACGAGCGCAGCCTCTGCCTGTGATGTTGCAGAAGGCCCGCAGAAAACCAGAACGGGCGCCTCGCCTGCGGTGGCGATGATGCGCGAGCGCGGCGAAATCGACAAGCGCGCGTCCAGAACAACGCGCAGTGGCTTGTGGTCTTCCATCCCCGGCAAACGCACGGTCAACAAGGGATCATCAGCCTTGATGGTGCCAATCCCCGTCATGATGGCGTCGGACATGGCGCGCATGATCTGCACGCGATTGTTGGCAGCC
>CAMDKB010000321.1 GCA_945901195.1 Rhizobium sp. Q54 | reverse complement strand
CAAGTGATTGTCCAGCGTTTGTCCCGTGTTTGTCCAGCCTTGCGGCTGTGATATGACCCCGTCAACTCTGGAGGCGTTCATGTCACAATCCGTTCAGGCCCCGAACGACCTCGAATCCTACTGGATGCCGTTCTCATCCAACCGGTCCTTCAAGACGTCGCCTCGCATGATCGGCAGCGCCAGGGACATGCATTATTTTACCCCTGAAGGCCGCAAGCTGATCGATGCAGCAGCGGGCCTGTGGTGTGTGAACGCCGGGCATGGCCGGCCCTCCATCGTGAAGGCGATTCAGGACCAGGCGGCGGAAATGGATTTTTCACCGCCGTTTCAATATGGACATCCCCAGGCCTTTCAGCTTGCGAGACGCATTGCGGCGCTCGCGCCCGGCGATCTCGATCATGTGTTTTTCACCTGTTCGGGATCGGAAGCCGTGGATACTGCACTCAAGATCGCGCTCGCCTATCACAATGTGACAGGGCAAGGCGCGCGTCAGCGACTTATCGGCCGTGTGCGCGGCTATCACGGCGTGGGTTTCGGTGGCATCGCCGTTGGCGGCATGGTGGCGAACAGAAAGTTTTTCGGGTTGGCGCTGCCGGCCGTCGATCATTTGCCTACAACCTACAATAGCACCGAACAGGCCTTTTCGCGCGGCGAACCCGAATGGGGTGCGCATCTGGCAAACGAGCTTGAAAACATCGTTGGTCTGCACGACGCCTCCACAATCGCTGCCGTGATTGTCGAGCCCATGGCAGGCTCGACAGGGGTCTTGCCTGCGCCCGTGGGCTATCTGCAGCGGCTAAGGCAGATCTGCGATAAATACGGCCTGCTGTTGATATTCGATGAAGTCATCACCGGCTTCGGACGTCTTGGCCATGCCTTCGCCGCTGAACGCTATGGCGTTGTGCCCGATATGATCTGCTTTGCCAAAGGCGTCACATCCGGGGCCGTGCCGATGGGCGGCGTCATTGTGCGTGGCCCGGTCTATGATGCTTTCATGAAGGGACCCGAACACGCGGTGGAATTCATGCACGGCTACACCTATTCTGGCCATCCGCTCGCCTGTGCCGCCGGGCTTGCTGCGCTCGATCTTTATGAACACGAAAAGATATTCGCCAATGCCAGCCGCATGGAAAAGCCATTCGAAGAAGCGGTTCATTCGCTCAAAGGCCTGCCCGGTGTTGTCGATATTCGCAATGTCGGCATTGCCGCTGCAATTGAACTGTCGCCCCGTGCGAATGCGCCGGGCAAGCGAGGGTTCGAGGTGATGGACGAAGCGTTTCACCGTCAGGATGTATTGATCCGCATCGCGGGCGATGCTGTGGTGATTGCGCCCCCGCTCATTCTCAACGAGGACCATATCGGCGAAATCGTCGACAAGGTTGGCAAGGCGATCAGGGCGGTTGGTTGATCGTTTTAATCCTGCGTGCGCGCTTTCGCTTCCATGATCGCGGCAAGATCGAAATCCTTCTGCGTCAGGCCACCCGCATCATGTGTCGTCAGCCGCACATCAACGCGGTTGTAGACATTGGTCCATTCAGGGTGATGATCGGCAGCTTCTGCTGCATAGGAAACACGCAACATAAAGGTCATCGCATCGGCAAATGATGCGAATATGAATGTCTTGAGTATTGCCGCACCATCGGAAGCCAACCGCCAGCCGCCCTTGGCGAGTGTGTCCGGAAGCGTGCTTGTTTGCGCCATCAAGATCCTCCAAAAACCCTGCGCTTGCCAATTCGCACAGGGGATGAATAGATATCATAAAAGTCGATGCAGAGGAACGGGCAGGGGGGATCGTATGTTGAGACGAGCGGTAATAGCTGGCCTTTGTTGCGCGGCTATGGCGCCAGTGAATGCATCAGCGCAAGCAGATGCATCCGCTTTCTTTGCCGGCAAGACTTTAAAGCTGATTGTCGGCTATCCCGCGGGAACTGTGTTTGACACCTATTCCCGCATGACATTGCGTCATATGGCCCGGCATATCCCCGGCAAGCCAACAGCGATCGCGCAAAACATGCCCGGCGCAGGCGGACTGAACGCTATTATCAATGTCGCACATGCCGCGCCGCGTGATGGATTGACGATTGCCCTCTCAAGCCCGCAAAACTCTACCGACATGTTGCTTGATCCAGCCAACGCCAAATACGATCCGCGCAAGGTCAACTGGATTGGCAGCGTGTCGAGCGAAGCAGGCGCCTGCGTGCTGTGGAATGGGAAGGGCAGGAACATTGAGGACTTGCGCAATCGCGATCATCTTCTGGGCGCGACGGGGCCAACAAGCGGCAGCTACCTAGAAGCGCGCGTGCTTGAAGTATTGTTTGGTTTCAAATTCAAATATGTTCAGGGTTATCGCAGCACGGTCGACATAAGGCTTGCTGCGGAGAAGGGCGAAGTGGACGGCGTTTGCGGTCTTGCGACATCAACGGTGCTGCGCGACATGAGGGCGCAACTTGAGGCGGGAACCATTCTTGTGCCTCTGCAAACAGGCCTGAAGCCAAATCCTGATTTGAAAGCGCCCAACGTCATGGAACTTGCGACCAGCGATGAGCAGCGCCAGATACTCAGGCTGATCTTTGGGCCGCTGGCTTATTTTCGCCCTATCATGGCGCCCGGCGATGTGCCGCCCGAGCGGATTGCAGCTTTGCGCGGCGCATTTGATGCGACCATGAAAGACGCGGAGTTTCTTGGCGAAATGGAACGCGCGAAGATTGATGTGCGGCCTCTGAGTGGCGCAGAGCTAACCGCGCAGATTGACGAAATTTACCGAACACCGGCGTCGGTCGTGGAAAAAACGCGGCAGATATTGGGTCTGGGACAATAATTTTCGCTTACGCTGCCCAGGCCTGACAATCCTCGCGCGCCCCGATGAGGGCCAGGCCATTGGCGATGGAAATCATCTCGTCGCCGGATTCGATTTTGGCTGCGCCGAACGTGTGCTCGAATATCGCCCGCACTGCAGGCACAAAGCTTGTTCCGCCTGTGAGAAACACCTGATCGATTTCGCCTGTGCCGATGTTGCTGCTGCGCAAGGTGTCCTGCAATGTCGTTTCGAGGCGGTCCAGATCATGCGCGATCCAGGATTCGAACTCGCTGCGCTTGATGTTCATCTCAAAATCAGCGCCGAGCGGTGCGAACCGCAGCGTGGCATTGTCATGCTGCGAGAGTTGCATCTTCACCTCTGAAATGGCGCGGTAAAGTGGATAGCCCTGATCGTCATCCACGAGGCGAATGAAACGTTCAATTTTTTCAGGTGCGCGGGCGCGGCTCAACAGCGTTTTCATCTCGCGAAATTCACTCGATGCTTTCAAGATTGAAAGCGAATTCCAGCGCGAGAAGGATGAAAACCAGCTATCGGGAAAATCCTCGTCCTTGAACAATCCGCGAAATTTTGAGCCCTTGCCAAGGCGCGGCAGAACTGCGTGGTTGATGATGCGATAATCGAAATGATCGCCCGCAATGCCGATGCCGCCGTGGCCCAGCGCCTTGGCCTTCAGCGCGCCTTTGACAAAATCAAATTGCATGATGGAAAAATCGGTTGTGCCACCGCCAAAATCAGCGACCAGAATTGTTGCCGGCCTGGTCAGCGCACGCGCGAAGAAGAACGCCGCCGCAACAGGCTCATAAACGAATATAACTTCCTTGACGCCCAGCGCGCGCAACGCGTTCTGATAGCGTTGCGTCGCCAGCGCGGGATCAGGATCAGCGCCCGCAAACGCAACGGGCCGGCCTATGATGATACGCTCTGGCGCATCAAAGCGGGCATATTCAAACACGCGGGCAAGAAACGATTCCAGCAAGGCATCAAAAGTGTAGCGCTTGCCAAAAATATAGGTGCCGGCAAAATGCGGGCTGGCGGCAAATGTCTTGAACGACTGGATGAAACGAACATCCTCGGGATCTTCGATGAATTTCTCGATGGCGAACGGCCCCGCCTCCACGCCGGTGATGTTTTGCGCGCGAAAAAAGCACAGGGCAGACCGCAGCGTATCAACAGCGGTATTTTCAACTGGGATCGAAAGCGTATGCGCCTGATCAGCGCTGTCAGGCATGGCCATGACAGTATTGGTTGTGCCGAAATCGAGGCCGAGAACCGGGGGCATGCTGGGAAGACTCGTGTTGGCGCTGCGCAAGGCAGTGTGGCAGAGCTGCGATTCTGTGGAGTGTTTCGCTGGTTATGGGAGGGCGCGCGTGACAAAGCAAGACTCGCCACGCGGGAGTGCGGCGGCCTCGTGAGTGGGGAGGGTGCAGGATGTGCGGGGGAGCCATGGTTGGGCGCCGCAAATAAAACAGAATACCTGCTTGTCACTATAGGGCAATTCGATCACAATTCTGGAATTGAGTTCCGACATTTCAATTCAACCCTGCAGAACAACCATGCGCACCAAAGATTTTGCAACAACTACATTTGCGCAATCGCATCGCGCCGCCGTGACAGATGCGGAACGCAAATTATGGTACGCTTTGCGTGGACGCAGATTTGGCGGACATAAGTTTGTCCGGCAATTTTCGGTTGATCCTTATTTTGCTGATTTTTGCTGCCGCACTTCGCGTTTGATTGTCGAAGCCGATGGCCCTCAACATTCTGAAAGCCAGCATGACGCACGACGGGACGCCTGTCTCGTTGCTGAGGGATTTAGCGTTCTTCGCTTTTGGAACAATGATATTTTGAACGATTTTGAAAGTGTCCGCGAGACTATCACCACAGCGTTAGACGGCAGGCTCGAACCCTATGATACGGTTTCCGGCTGATTGACTCGATTGGGCGGGGTTCCCTTTTGGTCGCGACGCGGGTAATTTTGTTTGCCATGAATCGCAGGAGGCGAACATGGTCGCTGTCGTGGATCATCTGAGCGTCGAGGCGTTGGAAGAGCGTTACGAAGCCTGCACGGACGTCACGTCGTCGCGTCATTTTCAGACAATTTGGCTGCTGGCGAAGGGTCATTCGACGAGCCAGGTGGCGGCGATGACCTCGTTCGGACAACGGTGGATCGAGCAATTGCTTGAGCGCTACAACGCGGAGGGTCCCAACGCCCTTGGCGACCTGCGCCGCGCCAACGGCGCTCCCGCGACGATCCTGAAGTCAGAGGTGCTTGAGCGATTGCGCGTTCGCCTTCGCGAGCCGCCGTCCGATGGCGGGCTGTGGACGAGCCGCAAGGTGGCAAGCTGGATGGCGGATGAACTTGGCTTGGTCAGGGTCGCGACACAGCGCGGTTGGGAAGCGCTACGAGCGTGCCGCTGGTCAATCCAGAAGCCGCGCCCGAAAAATCCCAAATCAGCCACGCCAGAGGAAGCTGACGCCTTCAAAAAAACCATCGCGGCGCGAGGCCTCCTGTGGGGATAGAAACTGTTGCGCTATCCTGGCTGCAGGAAGGGAGCGGCCGTCTACTTTTTGGTGGCGAGTGACCCCGTAAAAAAACATGGCCCATGGGT
>CAMDKB010000320.1 GCA_945901195.1 Rhizobium sp. Q54 | reverse complement strand
TTCAATCGCTCCAACATAGCACAACATGCACCGCATCAAAACAAAACGGCCGGAGCAGAGCCCCGGCCGCCAAAAACCAGATATTGCAATCAGGCGGTCGGAAAACCGACCATCTTGCCCAGGAAGTCACGCTTGCCTACTTCCACACCGCGATGGCGGCAAAGACCATAGGCGGTCGTTGCATGGAAATAGAAGTTCGGGAAGGCGAATGCCATCATATAGTCTTTGGCTTTCATCGTGACCTGACGAGGACCCATGGGGAAGGTTATGTCCTTGTCCGCGTTGGCGTCGACTTCCGCTGCTGTCACCGAATTGACGGCCGCCAGAGCCTTGGCGATGCGCTCGCGCAGGCCCGCCAGGGTCGTCTCGTCGCGCGGCGGCGGATCGGAAGGCTTGCCAGCGCACAGAAGGCTGGAGCGGCTGGCGTGATCGGTGAAGGACTGAACCTGCTTGGCGAAGTTGAACATGTCCGGATAGAAGCGGTCGTTGAGCAGGAAGCCTTCATCCCACTTCTTGGCCGTGGCATGGGCGATCGCCTTGTCCATCACGCTCAGCATGCCGCCGAGAATTTGCTTATAGGTAGGGACCGAATAGGCATAAAGCGACATGGCGTTTCTCCTGTTGGAATGAATGATTGGTTTGCCCGCCAGTGATAGGCCAGCGCCATCGCGGCTACAAGGGGTCAGCGCCAGCGCGACTTCAGGGAGCATGAAACCCCGCCATTGCGCTTGCCGCCCCCAGCGCATAAACCACGCCCCAACAAATCCCGCAGGTCCATCATGTCTGAAGTGTTCAAACCGAAATCCGACTTTCTGGCCACCGTCATGGCGCGTGGTTTCGTGCATCAATGTTCGGATTTCGAAGGGCTCGACGCCAAGGCCAAAGCCGGCGATCTGATCGCGTATATCGGCTTTGATTGCACCGCTTCATCCCTGCATGTGGGCTCGCTGCTTCCCATCATGATGCTGCGCTGGCTGCAGAAAACTGGCAACAAGCCGATCCCCCTGATGGGCGGCGGCACGACGCGCGTCGGAGATCCCTCCGGCAAGGACGAAAGCCGGCAATTGCTCTCCATCGAAAAGATCGACGACAACAAGGCCGGCATCAAACAGGTGTTTTCGAAATTCCTGACATTTGGCGCAGGTAAAACCAATGCGGAAATGCCCGACAACGCCGAATGGCTGACCAAGCTCAATTACATCGAATTCCTGCGCGATGTGGGCCGTCATTTCTCGGTCAACCGCATGCTCTCCATGGATTCGGTGAACATGCGGCTGGAGCGCGACCAGGAATTGTCTTTCATCGAGTTCAATTACATGTGCCTTCAGGCCTATGATTTCGTCGAATTGAACCGGCGCTATGGCTGCATCGCCCAGATGGGCGGCTCGGACCAATGGGGCAATATCGTCACAGGCATAGACCTCGGCCGCCGCATGGGCACGCCGCAGCTTTATGCGTTGACAACGCCTTTGCTGACGACCGCTTCAGGCGCGAAAATGGGCAAGACGGCGGCTGGCGCCGTGTGGCTGAATTCCGATATGTTGCCGGTCTATGATTACTGGCAATTCTGGCGCAATGCCGAAGATGCCGACACCGGCCGCTTTCTGAAGCTGTTCACTGAATTGCCGCTGGATGAAATCGCCCGGCTTGAAGCGCTCGGCGGCGCGGAAATCAACGAGGCCAAAAAAATTCTCGCCACCGAAGCCACTGCAATGGTGCATGGCCGCGCCGCGGCAGAGCAAGCTGCGGAAACGGCGCGCAAGACATTTGAAGAAGGCTCACTGTCAGAGAATCTGCCCACCATCAGCATTTCTGCTGCCGAATTGAACGAGGGCCTGGGGATCCTCTCAGCCTTTGTGAAGGCAGGACTGGTCGCCTCCACGGGCGAAGCGCGCCGCCAGATCAAGGGCGGTGGTCTCAGGGTGAACGATGCTGCAGCGACAGATGAGAAAGCAACCCTCTCGCGTGCACTTCTGACCGCAGAAGGCGTTATCAAGCTGTCGCTCGGCAAAAAGAAGCATGTGCTGCTGAGGCCGGAATAGAACTTATTGCTGCGGCGCAGGGCTGAGCGACAACGGCATCTGCGGCCGTTGGGAGCGCGGCTGTGGCTCAGTTGGTTCTATTGATCCAATTGCACCGAAAATCTTGCGCAGGAAGCCGGGCGCGATTGCCGAGAGCGGATTCACGTTCAGCACTGGCGCTGAGGCTTTTCCGGTCACCGAATAGTTCACGCCGACAAGTCCTTCATTGCGCCCGCCGCCCAGGATCGGCCCGAACAGCGGTATCTTCGCAAACATGTTGTTGAGGCCATACGCTGGCACAAACGTGCCTTTCATGTTCACATAATCGCGCGGAAAATCGACAACACCCTCAAGCGTCGTGCCAATGCTGGGACCGTTGATCACGCCATCATGCAATTGGATGCGGTCTTTGTCCTTCGTGAAGTGCAGACGCAAGCGCTCAAAATTAACGAGCGAGGGATCAATTTTCGGCCGCGCCTCACCTTCCGTCCGTGGCGCGCCTTCAGCCACCAGCCGCCGCAGGGCCGGCTCATCACGCAAGACGAAATTCTGGATGTTCAAAATACCTTCAATGCGCGCACTCGTAACCTGTGCAGAAAGCGATAGCTGCCCGCCTTCCATACGCTTGTAGAGATCGAGGAAAGACATCACGGCGCCGCCATCGCCAGCCGTAACCTCGACGCGTGACGTGCCCGGAATCAATTGCCCCCGTACAGCGGCACGCCCTGCCCTTGCTGACAGATCGAACCGCTGGAAGCGCCCGCCCTGACGGCCCATTTTGAGCGAAAATTCTGCCAGCGCCTGCCGGTTATAACCCGTCGCAAGTCTTGTTTGGACATCCACGTCCAGTCGGGCGTTTGAATCGACGGCAGCCTCGTCGCCATTAGCCCGCTGCGAGGTCATCGATTGAATAAACGGCCGCATGTCCATTGTTGAACCACGAAGGCTGACACGCAGGTTGCCGCCCGACGAGCCAATTTCCCCGCTGAGTTCATCGCCTGGCGACAATTTCAAACTGGCAAGATTTGCCGACACAAACGCGCCCTTCTTGTCGAGTTCGACCGTGCCGCGCGCCTGCGTGGAGCCCGCCTGGTAATTGAAATTTTGCAGCAGCGTCGACTCATTCCGGTGAGCCAGCGAGAAGGTTGCTTTGGCTGGCCGCCCCGCCGGCTTGCTGAGACCGGGCGCAATATCGGCAATGTTGGCGCGGGTGAGATCGAGTTCAACATTGCCCTGCAGGGTTTCCTTGCCCCCGAGCGGTCCCGAGATCTTCATCGCAATTGGGCCGGATAGGAGCGCGCCGGTGGACCAGCCCATCTTTTGACGCGCCTGATCGTCCAGCATCACAGTCATGACAGCGTTCAATTCGCCCTTGGTTGGCTTTTCAAACGAAAAATTGGCGGGTGCGCCAAACATGCGTCCGGCGCCGGTGGCGGAAAAATCCTTGCCGTCGATATTGAACTGAATATTTGCGGCCTCCAGCCGCTCCTTTCCCATCAGATGTTCGATGGAAACGTTGGTCGCGTTGGCCTGCGCGCGAATGCG
This sequence comes from Rhizobium sp. Q54, assembly GCA_945901195.1. Taxonomy (GTDB): domain Bacteria; phylum Pseudomonadota; class Alphaproteobacteria; order Rhizobiales; family Beijerinckiaceae; genus Terripilifer. The sequence goes on along the minus strand of CAMDKB010000320.1, from coordinate 1,869 downwards.
TGTATCAGCAGCATTTGCCTTCTGGCTCAGTTTGAAATCGACAGTGAGCTTGCCCTCGATCCGGCCTTTCAACGTCGAAGGGTCGAGAGTCATGGCCACGTGTTGCTTGAGTCCAGGCTCGTTCAGAATAGTCACGAGAGCGTCAGCCTGTGCCGCCAGATTGATTGTGATCGATGCAGGAGATGCCTCGGGCGCCAGGTTCGTGGCGGTCAGGTTGCCCCCGGAGATCGCGACCTGCTTGCCGTTGGCATCAACATGACCGCCGCTCAGCGTTATACGCGTGGACTTTCCCGTAACCTTGCCGCTCGCCAGGATGCCGCGTGCCATTGGTGCGCCAGGCAGATAGCTCAGGACTCCATCCTGCAATTCGAAATCCAGCGAAAGCGCGGCATCGGGCATTGCGCGCCGCGCCCGCGCGGCGGCAAACGCCTCTTCGCCATAGTCGAGTTCCAGCACACCCTTGTTCAGAGTGCCTGATTTCAAATTCTGCATAAGCCACGCGCGCACGCTCGCGCCCGAAACCGAAGGCCAGAGGCGCAAAACAGCATAAACCGGCATCTTCACCGCAGTCGTCTTCAGCTTCAACTTTCGACCGTCGGGCGTTACCCTGAAATCGGCTTGCACCTCCATCTGAACCTGGGGACCGCGCAAGGCAATTCGTTCAATCCGCAGGGCCTGAGTGGCTGGATCGATCTCGGCTGCGAAGACAAAGGACGATATGGTCAGGGTGGTGTCGCCAGGCCGTTCGCCTGCGATTTGACTATCGCCAATATTCTTGAGCTGGATTGACCAGAGTCCATTGTTCGACGTTGGCGGTAGCAAATCGCCACCGATCAGGAATTTCGAATCCCCGCTTTCCACCCGCGTTGGTTCGATCTTGAAACTGCGCGCCTCATCATCCCAATGGAACGCCCCGCTGATCCGGTCGAACAGAAACGGCTCCTGATCCTGATCGCGAACCGAGAGATACCCGGAGCCCAGACCAAACGTGCCCTGCGCCATGCGGAATTCGCCGTCCGCCTTCGTGCCAATCCTGAATTTCAGGCGTATCGGCATATCCATATCGATCGGCAATTCCCGAATTCCGGAAAACAGGCTGATTTCATCGAGCGAAAGATTGGAGAATTCAACGTCCAGCGTGCGCATGGGCACGGATTCGGTGGTGTCCTGGTTGGCGGCGGCAACAGCCATCTGCCAGCGGCCATTGGGGCCATTCACGGAGAGGAGCAGTTTTGCCTGAACTGCCGAGCGTTCGAATTGCATCTGCAAGCCGTCAAATATGGTCTCGGTGCCAGATTTCGCATCTGAAAAAATCAGTTTGCCGTCGAGGATGCCAAACTGACCGAGAGCGCCAAGTGGCGACCCCTTGCCAGTTGCAAGTTGCAGCAATTGCCGAAGCATGTCCGCAGCGGGGCGCACGGCCTCACGCGAAGACTTTTCCTGAGAGGTCTGTTCGATCGCAACTGGTGGTGATGGCGCACCATTTTCAGCTAAAGCAGGACTCGCCGGATCCTCCGGCTTTGGTTGTTCATCCGGGGCTGGGACAGGATCAGACTCGCCGGCCTTTTCTTGCGGACGAAGCGAATTCAACAGGAGCGGTGTTTTGCCAGCGGATATGGCGAATGAACCGTCCGCCAGCACCGACAATCGCAATTCAAGCCCAATGACATCAAGACGGCGCGGCGTCACGTCTCCAACAATCAAAGCCATGGGATCGAGCGTCACGCGCGCTTTGGGCGCGGCGACAATGATATCGCCATTGGCGTTACTCACGCTGAAACTGCTGATGGTCAATTCGGGCCCGTTCGCGCCTTTCTCGATATGCGTATCACCGAGCCGGAAAACCTCTCCCGCACCGAAACGCTTTTG
>CAMDKB010000319.1 GCA_945901195.1 Rhizobium sp. Q54 | reverse complement strand
CGCCACGATTGGCGATGGGATTTCCCAGGATCAGGAGACGCGCATTTTTCGTCTGGCGCGCCAGAATGGCGAGGGAGAGGGTGGCTGCCGCGTTGATGCATGTGGCTGTCTGGTGATGCTCGTTGACCATCAGATCGAGCCCGGCCTCATCGGCGATGATGTGCTCGTCAAGATAGCGATTGTAGAGATCAGCCCCGATGTGCGGATCGAAATGCTTGCTGGGCAGATTCACGCGAATGGAGGATACGTCCTCGAACGGCGGCAGGTATGGGTAGGGAAATTCGGTAAAATACCAGGCGCGCATCGGGTGAATCCTCCATTGTTTAGTTCTCTAAGGATCGTAGGCTGCCGGCGGCTGAAATCAAGCAGTTCAATCGAGCAAAATGACGCGGCAGGTTTCGCCCTTTTTTGCGGGCTCCGCGAATGGCGCGCGGATGATGAGCCCTTGCGCTTCGGCCAATACGCCGAGCATGGAGGAATCCTGCTTGCTGAAGGCTGTGGCGACGGGAATGCCCTGGCTGCGTCCTGTGACGCGCGCGCGAACATAATCCTGGCGCGTATCGTTCTTGCCCATGTCCTCGCCAAGAACGGCGGGAATTGAGGGATCAGCACTGGCGCCGGCATCGCCCGTGAGTTTGCGCACCAGCGGCTCCAGAAACAACTTTGCGCAGACAATCGCCGACACTGGATTTCCGGGCAGGCCAAGTATGCGCATGTTGCCGATGCGCCCATGCATCAGCGGTTTTCCCGGTCGCATGGCGATGCGCCAGAAGCCAAGGTCCATACCCTCATTCTTGAGCGCCTTCTGAACCAGATCGTGATCGCCGACTGACGCGCCGCCCAGTGTCACGAGAATGTCCGCACCGATGTCGCGGGCGCGGCGGATGGCGCCTTCGATGGCGGGGTAATTGTCGCCGGCTATGCCAAGATCCACAGGTTCGCCGCCGGCGTTGACGACCTGCGCCGCCACGGCAAAATTGTTGGAGGCGACGATCTGGTCCGGACCCGGCTCGACGCCGGGGGGCACAAGTTCATCGCCCGTGGCGAGAATGGCGACGCGGGGCTTTCTGACCACCGCGACTTGCGCGTGATTCATGGCCGCGGCAAGCGCCAGTTCGTTCGGGCCAAGGCGGCGGCCACGTGGCAACAGGGCGTCGCCGGTTTTGAAATCAAGTCCGGCCACGCGGACGTGGCGGCCGAGCGGTTCACTTTCTTTCATGGTAATGGCGTTTCCGGCAACCTCCGTATCCTCCTGGATGACGATGGTATCGGAACCTGCAGGCAAGGGCGCACCTGTGAAAATGCGCACGGTTTGGCCGGCTTTTAGGGTTCCAACAAAGCCATGCCCGGCGGCGCTGGAGCCGATCAAGGTCAGCACGGCAGGCACTTTTTCAATATCAGCGCGGCGCACGGCATAGCCGTCCATCGCGGAAATGGGGCAGGGCGGCTGCGTGCGCAAGGCGCGCAGGTCTTCAGCCAGCCTTCGCCCCAGCGCCTGCGCCAGAGGCACATATTCGGTTTCAAGCGGTTGCGGCGCGCTGTCGATTACGCGTTGAAGGGCGTCGGCAACTGGCAGCATGGGCGCGGGGGCCATTACTCCTCCCTTTTCCAGTCACCGGATTTGCCACCGGATTTTTCCACCATGCCGATGCCCTCAATGCGCATGAAGCGATCAGCGGCCTTCACCATGTCATAGATAGTCAGACAGGCGACACTGACGGCCGTGAGCGCTTCCATCTCGACGCCGGTCTTCCCGCTGATTTTGGCTGTGGCGCGCACACGCACGCCTGGCAGTGACTTGTCCGTGACCAGATCGACCACGACCTGATTGAGCGCGAGCGGATGGCAGAGCGGGATCAACTCATGGGTACGCTTGGCGGCCATGATGCCTGCAATGCGCGCGGTGCCGAGCACATCGCCCTTCTTGGCGTCGCCTGCGATGATGAGATCAAGCGTTTCGGGCTTCATCACCACGCAACCTTCCGCCAAAGCAACGCGCGTGGTGATCTCCTTGTCACCGACATCCACCATATGCGCTTCGCCGGAGGCGGAAATATGCGTCAGACCGCTCATGTCGCGGCCTTTTGCGGCTTGCGCTTCTCGACGGGATGGCCGTGCAGCAGATCATGGGTGGCGGCGCGCACATCATCCTGACGCATCAGGCTTTCGCCGACCAGAAAGCTGTAAATTCCCGCGCGGGCGAGACGAATGCAATCGTCATGGCCGCCGATGCCGCTTTCGCCGACGATGATACGGTCTCTTGGCACCAGTGGCGCGAGTTTTTCGCTGACGTCCAGCGACGTCTTGAACGTGTGGAGATCGCGGTTGTTTATGCCGACGAGTTTTGATTCAAGACGCAGGCCGCGCTTGAGTTCTTCCTCGTTGTGGACCTCAACCAGCACGTCCATTTTCAGATCATGGGCGGCCTTGTTGAGTTCGCGCGCTGTGTCATCGTCAACGCCAGCCATGATGATCAGGATGCAATCGCCGCCCCAGGCGCGCGCTTCATAGACCTGATAAGGGTCATACATGAAATCCTTGCGAAGGGCGGGCAGATGCACGGCGGCGCGAGCCTGCGTCAGGAATTCAGGCTTGCCCTGAAAGGAAGGCTCATCGGTGAGAATCGAAAGGCAGGTTGCGCCGCCCTTCTCGTAGGCCTGCGCCATTTTCGGCGGATCAAAATCGGCGCGAATAAGGCCTTTGGAAGGACTCGCTTTTTTGACTTCGGCGATCAGCGCAAAATCGCCGCCAGCAATCTTTTCGCCGATGGCATGGGCAAAACCGCGCGGCGGAGTCTGATCGCGGATCTGCCGCTCCAGCGCATGCAGGGGCATGCGCACCTTCGCCTCGGAAATTTCGCGGCGCTTGTAGGTTTCGATCTTGTGCAGAATGTCAGCCATGTGGTGCGCTTGCCCGATCCTGTTTTACTTACGTGCGATTTGAAACTTCGGCGAGCTTCGCCAAGGTGTTCTTCGCCCTGCCGCTGGCGATCGCCTCTGCCCCCAGCGCAACGCCGTCTTTCAGATTTGCCGCCTTGCCAGACACAACCAGCGCGCCCGCTGCGTTCAATAACGCTATATCGCGATAGGCGGATTGTTCTCCATCAAGCACAGCGCGCAAGGCCCGGGCGTTGAACTCGGGATCGCCACCTTTGAGCCCGGCAGCTGTGGTCCGCTGCAGCCCGGCATCCTCAGGGGTGATCTCAAACGTCTCGATCTTGCCGCCATCGAGTTGTGCGACAAAGGTCGGTCCAGTCGTGGTCATTTCATCGAGCCCGTCAGAGCCATGCACCACCCAGACCTTTTCCGAGCCGAGATTGCGCAGCACTTCGGCCATCGGCACGCACCATTCGCGCGAGAAGACGCCTGCGACCTGCCGCTTTACTGAAGCAGGATTGGAAAGTGGTCCCAGAATGTTGAAAATCGTCCGTGTACCAAATTCTACGCGCACAGATGCGACGTGGCGGGTCGCCGCGTGATGAGTTGGCGCCATCATGAAACCGATGTTCGCCTCTTGCAGGCAAGCTTCGATCGCGGGCGGCTGCAGGCCGATGGCGACACCAAGCGCGGTGAGGACATCGCTCGCGCCTGACTTTGACGACGCCGCGCGATTGCCATGCTTGGCGACAGGCACGCCCGCCGCCGCCGTTATGATCGCGGCCAGGGTCGACACATTCCACGAACCCGAGCTGTCGCCGCCGGTGCCGACGATATCGATCGTACCAGCCGGTGCATTCACACGCAGCATTTTGGCCCGCATGGCGCTGACAGCGCCGGTGATTTCATCGACTGTCTCGCCGCGAACCCTGAGCGCCATCAGGAAGCCGCCCATTTGCGCCGGCGTGACTTCGCCAGACAACAGCGCGTTGAAAGCATCTTCGGCTTCGGCGCGTGTCAGGCTCGCCCCGGCGGCAACCTTGGCAATTACGGGCTTGAACGACTCCATTGCAGTCTCCGGTATTCCTGATCAGGCGGGCAGGCCGTTTAGCGGGCAGGTAATCAAGCAGACAAGGGCTCGGTACGGCCCGTTTTCTGGTTCCATTCTTGCGCCATTTCGAGGAAATTGCGCAACATCAGATGGCCGTGCTCGGACAATATGCTCTCGGGATGAAATTGCACGCCATGCACGGGCGCGCTGCGGTGCTGCAACGCCATCACCAGCCCGTCATCGGTCTGCGCGGTTATTTCGAGCATTTCGGGCATGGTTTCGCGCTTTACGACCAGCGAATGATAGCGCGTTGCCTGAAACGAGCCATTGATGCCCCGGAACAGCCCCTTGGCCGTATGTGTAATCGTCGCCATTTTTCCGTGGATCGGCAGCGGTGCGCGGATAACTTGCCCGCCATAGGACTGACCAATGGACTGGTGGCCAAGGCAGACGCCGAGCAGCGGCGCCCGACTGTCAGCTTTTTCGATGAGTTCGAGACAAATTCCAGCTTCGTTGGGCGTACAGGGGCCGGGCGAAAGCACAATGGCGTCAGGTCGTGCCTCCAGCACCGCGTCAGCCGAAATCTGATCATTGCGCCAGACTGTCACGTCAGCGCCCAGTTCGCCCAGATAATGGACCAGGTTCCAGGTGAAACTGTCGTAATTGTCGATCAGGGTGACGCGTGGTTTGGCTGTGCTCATGACTTCGCTGCTGTGACGGAAAATCTCTTTTCGGACCTGACGGCGCGGAGGTCAAGGTACGCGGTTGCATGGTAATGTTTCGTTCACCCTGCGCGTGGCTGTCGCCAAACTGTCAAGCAGCTGTCAACGCCGCGTCGGAGACTCAGTGCATTGCCATGGGGTGATGACAGAGATCGCAAATCGCCTTTCGGATATTCGTCTCACACGCCGCGCAGCGTTACAGCTTGGCGCAGCCGCATTGGCTTTCGCAAGCGCGCCGGGTTTGGCAAGCGGTGCTGGAAATTCATATGTAACGGGCTGCGTCTTTGAGGACGAAACCAGGAAAGGCGTGAGGCGTTTTGCTTCGCACGGCATTCCTGGTGTGCTGGTTTCAAATGGCATTGAGGTCGTGCGCACGGACGCTGAGGGCCGTTATCGCCTGCCACGGCGAACAGACAACAGCGTGTTCGTGATCAAGCCCGCCCGCTACAACACTTTGCTGACAGCGGAAACCAATTTGCCCCGACATTATCTTGACAATTCCCTGCAAAATCAGGACTGCGATTTCGCGCTGGTGCGCAGCGATTTTTCAGCGCAATTCGATGCCATCCTGATGGCCGACCCGCAGCCTGAAAATCATCGCCATCTGGATTTCATCCGCGATGGGGCAATTCCTGCGCTGGCAAATGCGAATGTCGCTTTCGGCCTGACGCTGGGTGATATTGTCGGTGACAATCTCGCGCTCATGAACCGCTACAATGCCATCATCGGGCAGGCCGGGGCGCCCTGGTGGAACGCTGGCGGCAATCACGATCTCGATTATGATGCGCCCGATCATACTCAGGCGAG
>CAMDKB010000318.1 GCA_945901195.1 Rhizobium sp. Q54 | reverse complement strand
CCATCTCGACACCCTAAACTATCCGGTCAAACCGGGGGTGTTCGCTCCGGAACTTGAATCCGCCTTGTCAATCTGGTGCAAGATAAAGCGTCGGAATTCGGCGTTCACTCTCCGCTTTTTTACTTATTTTTCTATACGAATTACTGGTTTTATCTGTTTCCCCTTGTCGTTGCACTCGTATTCCGTCCCAAGGTGCCTTTCCAACTGCTTTGGTATGTCGCGATCATCATATTGATCTCTCACGCTTTCATTCCGCACAAGGAATACAGGTTCGTTTTCGCCGGAACGTACTTGCTCATCATGTTGGCTGCCTACACCAGCCTCGATCTGGTGGACTATATTTTCGAGCGATACCCGAGGTTTAGCGCGGTTCCAGCGTTAGCGCTGGTTGTCACCTTCTGGGCCGCCAATTCGCTCTTCATCGCTGCAGGCGAACGAATGTCGCTCAAATGGTCTTATGGAAAGGCCGAAGTTCTGGCTTTTCGCTGGCTCGAAAAGCAGCCGGATCTGTGCGGGCTTGGTTTCGCCGCGACAGACCTGTTGCACTCGCCCGGCAAGTCTGGCCTGCATCGCCAGATACCATTTGTATGGGAGGCGAACGATCAGCCTGGTGAGGCATCTACGCGCACGCCTGCGATACTTCTGATGCCCGATGCGTATAATTATCTCTTGGTCTTTCAGGGTATCAAGCCGCCGGAGCCGTTTGTACAAAAAGCCTGTTTTCCAGGTGGAACGCGCGAAACGCTGTGCACCTATATGCGGCCGGGAACCTGCGCCATCCGGCCGGAGACCCACATCAATGAGCTTCTGAAAAAGCTGGGCAAGTGAGCTTTTGATCTGGCCAAATTGGCGGCGGGGCAGCTTTGATTTTTCAGATATCCAGTACTTCGGAATCGGCAAACTGAGCGTTCTCGGAAATGAACGCGAAGCGTGCTTCCGGCTTGTTGCCCATCAGGCGTTCAACAGAGTCTGCCGTCGCGTCCTTCTGGTCTGCAAGGACGATCACTTTCAGCAGCGAGCGCTTACTTGGCTGCATCGTCGTTTCTTTAAGTTGTGCTGCCATCATTTCACCCAAACCTTTGAAACGACTTATCTCTACCTTCCCGCGTGTGTTAAAGTAAGACTTTAAGAGATCGTCCTTATGGGCATCGTTTCGCGCATAGGCCATCTTGGCCCCCTGTGTCAGTTTGTAGAGTGGCGGCACCGCCAGATAGAGGTGTCCGGCATCGATCAGCTCCGGCATCTGACGCCAGAAGAAGGTGATCAGCAGGGACGCGATATGGGCGCCGTCGACGTCCGCATCGGTCATGATGATGACTTTGCCATAGCGCAATTCGGCGGCGCGATATTGCTTGCCGGTGCCGCAGCCGAGAGCCTGAACTAGATCGGCAAGCTGCTGGTTGGCAGCCAGCTTGTCCTTGGTGGCCGACGCCACGTTCAGGATTTTGCCACGCAAAGGCAGGATGGCCTGGGAGGCGCGGTCGCGCGCCTGCTTCGCCGATCCGCCGGCGGAATCGCCTTCGACGATGAAAATCTCCGAATCCGCCATGGATGTGTTGCTGCAATCGGCGAGTTTGCCGGGCAGGCGGAGTTTGCGGACAGCGGTCTTTCGCGACACGTCCTTTTCGGCCCGACGGCGCAGGCGCTCCTCCGATCGTTCGATCACCCAGTCCAGCAATTTTGCGGCCTGCGCTGGCGACCCCGCCAGCCAATGGTCGAACGCGTCGCGGATGACGCCGTCCACAACGCGCGAAGCTTCCTGACTCATCAGGCGGCCCTTGTTCTGGCCCTGGAACTCGGGTTCGCGGATGAATACGGAAATGAGCGCGCCGCAAGTCGCCAGAACGTCATCTGTTGTGACATTTCCCGCTCGTTTTGACTGGCCGACCCGTTCAGCGTGGTCTTTCAATGCACGTAATAGCGCCACGCGCATGCCAGCTTCGTGGGTGCCGCCATCTGCAGTAGGGATGGTGTTGCAATAGGAGTGAACAAACCCGTCCTCCTGGGCCATCCAGCCGATGGCCCATTCAACCGAGCCGTGACCACCGGGTTTGTCCACCTTGCCGGTGAAAAACTGGTCTGTGACAAGCTCCTTGCCTTCTAGGTCAGAGGCCAAATAATCCTTCAACCCGCCGGGGAAGCGAAAAACGGCCTCTGGTGGTGTCTCTGTTCCCGCAACAATGGCCGGGTCACAATGCCAGCGGATCTCGACGCCGCCGAAGAGATAGGCCTTCGAGCGCGCCATGCGAAACAGCCGGGCCGGCTTGAACGCTGCTGTCGGGCCGAAAATCTGTTCATCGGGCCGGAAACGGACCTTTGTGCCACGGCGATTGTTGATCTTGCCCAAAGTTTGCAATTTGCCGAGCGGGATCCCGCGCGAGAACTCTTGCCGGTAGAGTTGCTGGCCGCGCGCGACTTCGACCTCGAGCTTTTCAGCAAGGGCGTTGACCACGGACACGCCGACGCCGTGCAATCCACCCGATGTCTGAGAGGCCCCAGAGTCGAATTTACCGCCCGCATGCAGGGTGGTCATGATCACTTCAAGGGCTGATTTTTTCGGGAATTTCGGGTGGGGATCCACGGGAATTCCCCGGCCATTGTCGATCACGGTCAGCCAATTGTCAGCCTCCAGTGTGACGTCGATCCAGGTGGCGTGGCCGGCCACAGCCTCGTCCATGGCGTTGTCGAGCACTTCGGCAAACAGGTGATGCAGGGCCGCTTCGTCGGTGCCGCCGATATACATGCCAGGGCGGCGGCGGACGGGCTCCAGACCTTCAAGAACTTCAATTGAATCAGCGTTATAATCTGCCTCTCCGGGCGTGCCAGAACGGGCTGCGGCAACGGGCTTCTTCACAGGCTTTGTTACCTTTTCAGGGCTTTTCCGGCCGGATTCACCGGCGCCAAAGAGATCGCCTTCGGGGGACATGGATATTCCGATTCTCAAGTGATTCGTGGAGGTCAGTATAGTCCATCTGAGCGCAGAAATAGGGAACAAAGCAAAAACAAAAAGGCCGCAAGATGGCGGCCTCAATGTTAGCGGTGGGCAGATTGGAGGAGCTCAGGCGATCTTGCCACCACCTTTTCGGGTGACGACCACAATCGAGGGCCGCGGCGGCATGTCCGGTTTGAAATCGGGCCAGCGTGTTGCGGGGTTTTCGAAAGAACCTTCGTCAGCGGCTTCGTCGCCTTCGCCGGGATGCTGGACAGCAAGAAACAGGGTTTCGTCGTCGGGCGTAAAGCAGGGGCCGCACATTTCGGCTCCGTTTGGCACCCGAAAGAAGCCCATGGATGTGCCGCGAAGTGGCCCCTCAGTTTCCACTGCGAACAGGCCGTCGTTCCGGCCGGCCGATTTCTGCGACATACCGTCGGTGGCGACCCAGAGACGACCCTGAGAGTCGAACGCCAGGTTGTCGGGCATACCGAACCAGCCATCTTTGGTTGTGGCTGGATTGAAGGTCGCGCCCACCTTGGGATCGCTCATGTCGCCGCAACGAACCAGAATTTCCCAGCTGAATTTTGTCGAAGCGTGATCGCCGGCCTCAGGGGACATCTCTATGATATGGCCGAATTTGTTGGCGGCGCGCGGGTTGGCAGCGTCGACCTGTTCGGCCCTGCGCCCGGTGTTGTTGGTGAGCATCACATAGACCTTGCCGGACCAGGGGCTGACTTCCACGTCTTCAGGGCGGTCCATCTTGGTTGCGCCGAGCTTGTCGGCGGCCATGCGCGCGTCGATGACAACATCTGCCTGTGAGGCAAAGCCATTGGCAACCGTCAGCGGGCCTTGTCCGTGAACCAATGGCAACCATTCGCCCGTGCCGTCGGAATTGTATCTGGCGACAAAGAGCGTTCCGGTATCCAGAAGGTTCATGTTCCCGGCGCGATTGGCAGGCTCGACCCGGCCTTCGGTGACGAATTTGTAGACGTAGTCAAAGCGCTCATCGTCGCCGGAATAGAGGACGTAGCGTCCATCCTTGCTGGTGACACCCGCAGCGCCTTCGTGCTTGAAGCGCCCTAGCGCCGTGCGCTTTTTGGGCGTGGCAGCGGGGTCAAGCGGATCGATCTCGACGATCCAACCAAAGCGATTGAGTTCGTTGGGTTCCCTGGCGACATCAAAACGGTCGAAATAGACGCCCCAATTGTATTGGTTTGAAGGTACGCCGTAACGGCGGAGTTTGGCGGAGTCCGGATGGCCATCGGCGGCGCCCCAAAAAACGCCATTGAAGTTTTCCTCGCAGGTCAGCCACGTGCCCCAGGGCGTCATGCCGCCGGCGCAATTGTTGACCATGCCCAGGACCTTTTTGCCTGCAGGGTCGGCCCTGGTTTTCATGCGGGTGTCGCCTGCAGCGGGCCCGGTTATGTCCATGGGCGTGTTGGCGTCGATGCGCCGGGCGTATCTGGAGCCCTGAACGACGCTCCATTCGTCGGCGTCCCGCTTCACCTCGATAACCGCGCCGCCATGGGCGGCCATTTCAACTTCCGCCAATTCTTTGGTCATTTTCGAAAAGGCGTTTTTCCTGATTTGTTGCGGCCCGCCCATGCCGGGGAACATCAGTTCCTCGTTTGTGTATTCGTGATTGACGCAAAGCAGGCCATGTTTCGAGCCGTTGGCTGCGCCGGGCATGGGCAGATAGCCGAGGAAATCGTTGTTGTAGCCAAACTGCAGCCGCTGTGCGGCAGCTGTCTGCTTCATCGGATCGAAAGCAGGTGCACCGGGTAAAACGGGGTCACCCCAACGAATGAGAATGTCCACATCGTGGCCATCTGCAACGGCATGATTTTCCTCCGAACCGGCTGGAACATCCTTGAAGTTGAAAGCGGATTTCGCCGCTGCCTGCGCCAATACCTCGTCAGAGTTCAGCAAAGTGTAGCCGGGCAGGGACGCCAGCGCGGTTGCAGTCAATGCGCCACGAAGCACATCGCGCCGATTGAAGCGGCGGCCGATAATATCGCCTATCGTCTCTCCAGGCGACGCATTGGAACCTATGTCTTCCATTGCGTTGGCTTGTTTTGAGCGACTTGCAAATTCGCCCGGCCTGTTGCTTGCAATCATTGTTATATCCCTCAATTTGGGGTGCGTTAATATCGACACGTATTGGTTTTTTACGACAAGGCTGTGAATGCAGCCACCACCGGGCAAGATTCGAAGGTGTGGCCAGTAATATTAATCCCACCTTAACTCTTCCGAGCAAGCATGGCTTTATGCCTAGATTTACACCATTGCCATCACGATTCGCCACATCCACGGCTCTTACTCATGCTGCCGATGCAGCGGGCTACGCGTTGGCTGGTTTCCAGGAGAGTGACGACCTTCCCGAGCGCCGCCACTCCGGCAACAGGGTGTTGCGGGCAAGCGTAATCTTTCTGCCGCTCTTGCTGGCGCTTTCTGTCCTCGGCATCGTTGCAGTCAATATCTAGCACTACTTTGGCAGATTATGCTCGACGGGTTCGGCGAGGAGTTTCT
>CAMDKB010000317.1 GCA_945901195.1 Rhizobium sp. Q54 | reverse complement strand
CGGATTACGTCGCCAGCCACCAGTGCGCGTGTTTCCAACGGGCCAAGAATTTCCTCATTATTGCGGCCAGGATTGAGCACGACACTTGAAGGCACAGGCGCGCCCCCGCCATTTGCGCCCTGCGAAGCAAATTTGTGATTCGATGAACGCACCGTCAGCATGCAATCTTCAAGCACCTCGAATTCGCGGGCGTAACCGAGCCCACCGCGGAACTGGCCTGCCCCTGCCGTATCCGGGATAAGCTCAAACGAGCGCACCCTGATCGGATATTCGCTTTCGAAAATTTCCACCGGCGCGCCCGGTGTAAAATGGTTCATCGCCATAACAATAGGCGCGCCATCATGGGTGCTCGTCGCGCCAAGTGACGTATTGAGAAGCTCGTACAGCACAGCAGGTTTGCCGCTGCGGATTTGCCTGTAGCCTATGGTCACCGCGCCCGATCCAAGACCGGATGGCGCCACAGCCCGCACCGGATTGATCTTCGCCAGCGCGGACAGAACGGTCGCGTAGATGAGATGCGCCGTAGGGTAATAATGGTTGACCGTCGCCGGATGCTGCGGATTGACGATCGTTCTTTCCGGCAACACGAAATCAATCGCCTCGCGCAGCCCGAAATTGACGGGAATGGTCGGATCGCAAGATGACAGAACCGCGACCAGAGACGCCGCCTGCGCCGTGGCCGACACAAGATTGACCGGCCCCTTGGCTTGCGGTGACGTGCCGGTAAAATCCAGCTTCAGCCGCCCGCCCTTCTTTTCGGCACGCACGGCAATGCGGATCGGAATATCATTGTCTGCGCCATCGTGATCGAGAAAGCCTTCTGCTTCTCCCACGCCGTCTGGCCAGGCGAGCAGTTCGGCGCGCACCCGCGCTGCAGTCAGATCGATCAGCCTCTGCATCACATCCAGCACGACGTCACGGCCATATTCATCGCAAAGTTCGGCCAGCTTGCGGCACCCAACACGCGTACAGCCGACTTGCGCGCGCAGATCCCCCAAAACGATATCGGGAACCCTGCTGTTGTTGGCGATGATCGCCTCAACTGATTCCTCGATACCCGCTTCTGTCTGAAAGCGTACCGGCGGAAACAGCACGCCATCGTGATAGATCTCGCGCGCAGCCGCACCCGATGAACCCGGGACCAGCCCGCCGATATCGGACTTGTGCGCCAAGCTGACGCCAAAACCGATCAATATCCCCTGGTGAAAAGCTGGCGTGATCGCGCAGAAATCCGGCGCATGCGGGCTTCCACCCTTGTAGGGATCATTGGTGATGAAGCTTTCGCCTCCCTTGAGCGACTCGGCAGGATAACGAGCAAGCACAGCCTGCACGGCCTGCTGATAGGCGGTGAAATGGTATTGCAGCCCACCGCTCAAAATCACCACACGCCCGCGCGCATCAGTAATGCCAGCCGTACCATCCTTGGATTCGCGCAAGATTGGCGAATAACCCGAATGGTACAGAGCATATTCCATAGTCGAGGCGCTCTCGCGCAGACGGCTCGCGACCACTTCTGTTGTGATGGGATCGACGCTCATTTTGCCTCACATGATGTAATGATCAGTGTGCCCGAGATATCCACCAGCGCCTGCTGGCGTGCCGGAACAATCGTCGTTGAATCGAACTGATCGATAATTGCCGGCCCGATGATGACATCGCCCGCCAGCAATTTCGCACGGTCATAGAATTTCGCCATTGCGAAATCATTTTCATCAAGGTCGTAAAGTCTGCGCTCGCCCTTGAATGCACGCGCCGGATTGCCATCGCCAGATTCAAGCACGGGGAGATTGAATTTTGGGATCTCGATCTCCGATTGCAACCGGAAGGTTACGATTTCAGCCTGTTCCCTGGGCGCCGATTGCCCGTAGACCTGGTGATGCACAGCATCAAACGCGCGCTTCAACGCAGCTTTTCCATCGTCGGTGAGATCAGCGGGACATTCCACCGGCAAGGTATAGCCCTGATGGGGATAGCGAAGATCAAGCAGCCGCGTCAGCTTCACCGCCGCACGTGAAAATCCTTCGATCTCCGCTTCCTCAAAGGCCTGCCTTTCAAGCTCGGCAAAGACCTCGTTGATACGTGCAGCCGGTGAACGTTCAAGCGCGCCCATTTCAGACTTCAAATAGGAATGGCGCACATTCGTCTGCAGCATGCCCATGGCGCAATTGAGCCCCGGCGAGGACGGCACGAGAACAGTTGGGATTCCAACCGTGCGGGCAAGAACCGCCGCATGCAAGGGGCCAGCGCCGCCAAAAGCCACAAGCGCAAATTTCCGGGGATCCTGTCCCTGCTCCTGCAGGGCAAGCCTGAGATCGACGGCCATCTGCGTGTTTACGATACGCAGTATGCCGGCTGCCCCTTTGATAACATCAAGTCCGAGCGGCTCAGCGACACTGGCGATCGCAGTTGCGGACTTTTCCGCATCAAGTCGCATGGAGCCTGCAAGCAGATTGTCCGTGCCCAGCGCGCCCAGCACGACATTGGCGTCTGTGACAGCCGGTTCGGTGCCGCCGCGCCCATAGCAAGCTGGCCCTGGTACAGATCCCGAGCTGCGCGGCCCGACCTTCAAAAGTCCATCCTTGCCGATCCACGCAATCGTCCCGCCCCCTGCGCCAAGCGTGCGCACTTTCAACATGGGCGTCCCTATATCCTGCCCGGCGATCAACCCTTGCGTCGTCTCCAGCATGCGCCCGTCCACGATGACGCTGATATCGGTCGACGTGCCGCCCATGTCGAAGGTGATGACATGGGAACGCTTTGTCACGCGCGCCAGCTCGACACCAGCGATCACGCCTGCCGCAGGTCCCGAAAGCAACGTCTGATTGGGATGCTTTGCGCCCAGCGATATCCGCATCAATCCGCCGTTGGACTGCATCAGAAACAATTGCGGTGTCGTCAGGCCGCGCTTGCCGAGGTTTTCTTCCAGTCGCAAAAGATAGGTCGCAATTTTCGGACCGACGTAGGCGTCGATGACAGTCGTGGAAAGCCGCGGATATTCGCGAATTACCGGCAATATGGTTGATGACAGCGAAATGCGGCAACCCGGCGCTTCCTCCGCGATGATTTCACCTGCCCTTCGCTCATGCGCCGGATTAACAAACGAGAAAAGAAAGCAGACCGCAATCGATTCTACCGCTTTGTCTCTCAGCCGGCGGACAGACACCCGCAATGCGTCCTCATCCAGCGCGGTCAGCACCTGGCCCTGAAAGTCCAGCCTCTCGACAGCTTCCTCGGTCAGCCATTGCGGTGCAAGCAACGGCGGCTTTTGATAAAACGTGTCGAGCAGATCGGGACCGGAAGGTTGCGACCAGCCGCGCGCCTCGTAAACGGCCCGAAACCCCTGCGTGATGATCAGCCCGGTACGCACCCCCTTGCCTTCCAGCAAGGCATTTGTGGCGACGGTTGTTCCGTGGACGAACAGTGATATCTGCCCGGGCGCAACGCCAGTTTCGAAGAGCTTCTCCAGCGCATCCAGCACGGCATTGGATGGATCTGCAGGAACCGAGGGGACTTTCGCACGCCGGATCTCGCCGGACTGCTGTTCCACAGCGATCAAATCGGTAAAAGTACCGCCTGTGTCGACCCCCACCAGCCAGCTGTTCAAACGCGCCTCCCGTCAAGTTTCTCTCAGAACGGACGTGCGAGACTCCGGCCTGTATTTTAAGGCAAATCGTATTGCATGATGCACCCATTGCGCAAGGTCGCATTCAGCGCGTTGTCTGATTCACACTTGCCGCCGTCACCCAAATCACACAAACTCGACAGCAATGCCCTCCACAAAGAAAGAACAGGAAGGCGCCGCCGGTGCTACCGGAGACGGGAGGATTTGATGCAACATCATCTAAGAGACAAATACGCCATTGCGGGAACCGGCAAGAGCCGTCTGGGCCAGGTTGGGCTTAATTCACTAGCCTTGCTGGAAGAAGCAATCCACAACGCTCTGGATGACGCCGGGCTCACCGCACGCGATGTGGATGGCCTCGTGGTGCGTGGACCTGACGATGTCTATTCCCATCATCAGGTCATCGCGCAGCGCCTTGGCATGGACATGAGCTTCAGCACGTCGCTCGACAATGGCGGCGCCAGCCAGATTCTTTCGGTGATTCTCGCCGTCATGGCTATCGATGCAGGCCTGGCGACAACGGTTGTTTGCGGTTACGGTCGCGACAGCTGGACCAGAACTCATTCGAACGAAAACACGCGCATGCAGGGCAATCTTGTGCCCTTCTCCCAGCGCCCGCGCGAACACGGCCCGGAGTTCGGTCATTTCGGGGCTGTTTCCCATCATGCCTTCGGCGCTCGCCGCCACATGTTCGAATACGGCACGACACGCGAAGACTTCGCCCATATTGCCGTGGCGTTCCGCGAACATGCATTACGCAACCCCGAAGCCCAGATTAAAAAACCTCTTTCATTTGAGGATTACATGAACGGGCGGCTAATTGTCGACCCGTTCGGCCTCTATGATTGCTCGCTCAACAGCGATGGTGCGGGCGCAGTCGTCGTCACCAGCGCCGCACGCGCCAGGGACATGCGCCAGAAGCCAGTGCTGATCAAGGGTTTTGCAACCCACAACAACACCAAAGGCTTCATTGCCGAAGATCATATGCTCGTCACCGGCGCCAAAAAGAGTGGCGAGCGCGCCTATGCCATGGCCGGCCTCGGCCCGAAGGATATCAGCACTGCGCAGATCTATGATTGCTTCACCTACATGGTGATGGCCCAGCTGGAAGATTATGGCTTCTGCAAGAAAGGCGAAGGCGCGGCCTTCGTCCGCTCGGGCGCACTGCGACTGAACGGTTCGCTGCCAACCAATACGTCGGGCGGCCAGCTTTCCGAGGCCCATGTGGAGGGCATGCTGCAGATCGTGGAAGGCGCACGGCAATTGCAGGGCATTTATGATTCAACACGCCAGGTGCCAGATGCCGAAGTCGCGCTCGTCAGCGGCCACGGCGGCAATCAGGTATGCCATTCGACGCTCATACTGGGAAAGGCCTGATACAATGCTGGATTATAAAAAGCCTGTCCCTGTTCCCTCCGATGAATCACGGCCCTATTGGGCAGGCCTGAAACAACATCGTTTGCTGATGCCCCATTGCGACGCGTGTGATGGCTACTGGTTTCCGCCATCCCAATATTGCCAGCATTGCAGCTCGAAAGACTGGGAGTGGAAAGAGGTCAGCGGTAAAGGCCGCATCTTCAGTTTCGTGATCTATCACCGTGTATATCACCCCGGCTTTGCCGGAGAGGTTCCCTATGCGGTGGCGGTCATCGCGCTCGATGAAGGCCCACGCCTGCTCTCCAATGTCGTGGGCCTGCCGCCAGACAAACTGGTCTGTGACATGCCCGTCGAGATTGTCTACGACGACATCACGCCTGAAATGACGATCCCCAAATTCAGGGCGGCTTGAGGATCTATTCCGCCGCCAGCGTAACCGGAAGTTCCGCAGGCGGCGGGGCCTTT
>CAMDKB010000316.1 GCA_945901195.1 Rhizobium sp. Q54 | reverse complement strand
ATCACGCCCGCACTTGGCAAATGCAATGTCCAGGGCTTGTCCACCAAAAGCGCAATCGGCAGCATCAGGATTGTGGCTGCCGTCACCTGCCCGGCTGCGGTCACCATCGGAGCAACGGCAAGGCGGCGAAAACGGCGACCGAAAACACCCGCAAATGCATAGGAGATAGCAGCCACAACGATAGCCATCTGCCCCAGAAAATTCCATAGCCTCTCGCCGTGCAGCCCGAGCGCTGCCTCGCCAGGCATCACGACCACGCCCGCCAGTCCCAAAAGGACGCCGGCAATATGGCGCGGAGTCATCTTCTCATCTGCGGTCAGAAAATGCGCGACGACAACAGTAAACAAAGGCGATGTCGCATTGAGGATGGAAGCGATTCCCGAGGGAATGTGAGTCTGGCCCCAGAAATTGAGACAGAAAGGAATCGCATTGTTCAAAAGCCCCATCCCGAAAAATGCGGTCCAGATCACCGGGTCGCGGGGCATGCGCAAACCCATGGCATAGATCAGCGGCCAAAGGATGATCGCGGCCCCGGCCACACGCACGACAACAACGGTCAACGGCGGCCATTCGCGAACTGCTACACCTACGAAAAAGAATGAACCGCCCCAGAGTAACGACAACACCACCAGCAACAGCCAGTCCGCAAGACTCATGGTTGTTCTGATGGATCCCGGGTTCACCGGTCAGCCGCCTCCCTGTAAAATTGTGGCATGATTGCAGCGGCTATACCACCCCGGCTGGCATGTTGTCGGCCCAAACTCGCTAATCTCCTGCGATGCCTTTAAGTGGGGCATCCTGTTGTAAAGGCCCGGAGGCAGACGTGCGCAAAAGTGTTCAATGGTGCGAACCGACATCGCCCGATTTTGCGGCGCGGGACATGACAAACGCAATCGCCGTCCTGCCAGTCGCCGCCATTGAACAGCATGGCCCGCATTTACCAACGGGCGTCGATGCCATGATCATGGAAGGTTATCTCGAACGCGTTCTCACCCTGTTGCCTGACGATATCGACACCCTGTTTCTGCCACTGCAGAACATCGGCACATCGCATGAGCATATCGACTTTCCAGGCACGCTTACCCTCGCGCCCGAAACGCTCATGCATATGCTCATCGACATCGGCTCCAGTGTAAGTCGCACCGGTTGTCGCAAGTTGATTCTCGTGAATTCACATGGTGGCAATTCCAGTGTTCTCGATCTTGTAGCGCGCGAATTGCGCCGTCAGCATCACATGCTCGCCGTCACGGTTTCGTGGAGCCAGTTCGGCTATCCCGCAAGATTATTTGACGCTGAGGAAATCGCTCACGGCATTCATGGTGGCGACATTGAGACGTCACTCATGCTGGCATTCCAGCCCGCATGGGTTCGCACAGAAAACATCGCGGACTTTCCGCCATCAAGTCTCACCATGACGCGCGACTTCAAATGGCTGAATTCAAGCCGCCCCGCCGGTTTTGGCTGGATGGCGCAAGATCTCTCACCGAGCGGCGCAATGGGCGCAGCCTCACGCGCCACCCGTGAAAAAGGCGAAACCTGCGCCACCCACGGGGCGCGAGCGTTCATCGAATTATTGTGCGACGAAAAGTCTTCGATCTCGCCAGATTGCCGTCCAGTCCGCTGGTTTAGTGGAGACGCATCGGCTTATTTAAGGTCGTAGAAACGCCATGCGTAATTCCACGTTTCCGACAGGAGCTTGGGTCCCGCGCGCAGATAGGCACGGACGTTGCCGATCTTGTTCTCCTCAAACTGGACATCGATCATGGCGCGAAATCCCTTGATCGAGGGATTGGGAACGAGGAAAGACCGGATAACCTTTGCATCCGTGGCGGAGGGTACAAGCTCCACCATGGAAGGCTGCTTGAGGTAATAATCGAGGTCGCCACCATTGAAATCGATCATCAGACGGCGCGACAATTGCCCCGTGGATTCTGACGAACCCAGCGCTTTTGCGGGAGCCGAAAACGTGTTCAGCGTCGAAGCCATTTTGTGCAGGTCGCGCCCGTCGTTCAGCGAGTAAATCCGGTATCCGAACGTGAAAGCCTTTCCCGGCTCGATAGGCGCTCTGGGAATGAAGGTGCAAATAATATTGTCGAACGTTTCGTCCTTGGTGGCCAGCTCAACAAGCTCGACGAACCCGTCGCCCCAATCATCCTTGGGCTCGACCCAGTAACTGGGCCGCGCTTCGTAGCCCAGTTCGAGGTCCTGATAATGTTCGAACCGGCGGTCACGCTGCATCAAGCCGAAACCACGGACATTCTCAGCCTGAAACGTGTGCAGTTCCTGAATTAGCGGGTTTTTTATGGGCCGCCAGATCCACTCGTCTTTGGCGGTATGGATCAGCAAGCCGTCGGAATCGTGTAATTCGGGACGAAACTCATCGTATTTGTTGCGGTCGTTGAAATGGCGGTCATTCTCGCCGAGGAAGTACATTGATGTCAGGGGCGCCATGCCCAGCCGCGTGATCGGTTTCCGCGGAAACAGCGTTACACTGATATCAAGCGGAGAATCTTCCCCCGGAGTAAGATCGAATTGATAGGCCCCGGCGACCGAAGGTCCATCCAGCAGAGCATAGATTGTGATCTTGGTGTCGTTATCCGGGGTCTCCACCCAGAATTCGCGAAAGAACGGGAATTCCTCATTGTTATCGAGCAGTCCCGTATTGATCGACAGGCCGCGCGCGGAAAGCCCGTATTGCTGTCCTTTGCCCAGATGGCGGAAATAGCTTGAACCGACGAATGAAATGAGTTCGTCATTGTTGCGCGGATCATTCAGCGGATAATGAACCCGGAATCCCGCGAAGCCGAGGTTAACCGGCAGCGGCTTGTCGAATTTCGTCTTGCCGTAATCGAACAGCGCCGCCTGATATGGAATCGGCGTCGCGATCCGGTCGCGAATTGTATTGATGGTCACCGGCTTCTTGAACAAATGCCCAAGGTGGAACAATTGTAGCCGAAAGCGCCCGGGGCCGCCGGCCAGAAGCGCCTTGTCCTGACGGAAGCGAATTTCCCGCCAGGAATCCCAATCCTGATTCTCCAGCTGCGGCGGCATCGGCGGTACGACTGCGTCAAAAGGCGATTCGGACAACTCGCGCGCGCGCTTGATGACATCTTCATAGCCAAATGTACCTCGCGGCGGAGCTGATTCGGCGGCAGGGCGCTGGCGTTGTTGGCCAGTCTGCGCTCCGGCCTCCTCTGCTGCCAGCGCTGTCGCGGCAAGCATGGTAAGAAAGCGTCTGCGGTCTAGATTCGGCATCGTGGAGCCCAGGCTGTGCTGCGAAGCTGTGGAAATCTTTGCGTGAGTTAAACGTGAATTGTTAAGACGACAAGACTGCCCAGGCAGCAAAATAGTCTGGCTTGTTAAACATCTGCCGGAGCCGAGCTGGAAAACTGTTTACTTTCTGCGCTGCCTCCGACAGCGAAATGCACATTTATTTTGCCCTACGGGGAAAAAAATACTTGCATCCCGCGCGAATATGCATATTTTCCGTCTTGCCCAAATCGCACGTGCCTGTGGTCGTGTGTCGGTTGGCGGGGATCTGGACAAGAGGCCAGTTAACCGTCGCAATAAAACCGGCAGCCGGAGCGAACCGGCGAACCCCGCCAAACGGGGGACGCGACTTAAAGCAACGACGGACCGGGCTTTTTCGTCTCTGTCGGCCTTCCAAAGCCGACGTCCGAAGAGGCTTGTCTATCTTGCCGGGCGTGCGGAAAGGGACTTCCCATTCCAAACGATGGCCACTGAAACCTTGGTAAGCGTCTCGCTTTCCGGGGCAATGTGTCCACGGCGCATAACCTGACCGTATGTTTCGTTGCAGGCTTGCCTGTGTCGAAATGTCCGGTCGCTGAAGGCTATCGAGCGCAACGCTGTGTCTCCACCGCAGGGGGGCGCGCGCGATCGCCTTTTCCCGATGTCTTTTCTTGTGCGGCTAAAGCTGCACCATTGGAAGGGAATGCCGCGATGACCTATCGTGTCCAGGAATTTCTCCGCCGCCGCCGTGAAGAAGGCCGCGATACAGGCCCGTGCCTTGTCGTCGATCTCGAGGTCGTGCGCGATAATTACAACGCCTTTGCCCGGTCGTTGCCGGATACCCGCGTCTTTTACGCGGTGAAGGCCAATCCTGAACCTGCTGTTCTCTCGCTCCTGGCGGACCTTGGCTCTTGCTTCGATACGGCCTCAGTGGTCGAGATCGAGCAAGTGCTGTCCGCGGGCGCGACGCCCGACCGCATCAGCTTCGGCAACACGATCAAGAAGGAGCGCGACATCGCGCGCGCCTATCAGCTCGGCATTCGTCTTTACGCAGTCGATTGCGAGGCGGAAGTCGAGAAGATCGCACGCGCTGCGCCGGGCTCGAAAGTGTTCTGCCGCATTCTATGCGACGGCGCCGGCGCTGAATGGCCGCTATCGCGCAAATTCGGCTGCGTGCCCGAAATGGCGACCAGCGTGCTCGAACATGCGCATCGTCTGGGCCTAGTTGCCTATGGAATTTCGTTCCATGTCGGCTCGCAGCAGCGCAACCCGCGCATGTGGGATGCAGCTCTGCGTTCCTCGGCGTCGATCTTCCGTGATCTGGCTGAACGTGGCATCCACCTGGCGATGGTGAACCTCGGTGGCGGCTTCCCGACGAAGTATCTGAAGGATGTGCCGGCGGTGAAAGCCTATGGCCAGTCGATCTTCAAGTCGCTGCGCAAGCATTTCGGCAACCAGATTCCCGAGACGATCATCGAACCGGGACGCGGCATGGTCGGCAATGCAGGCACAATCGAGGCTGAGGTCATTCTCATCTCGAAGAAGTCTGCGCAGGATACGATGCGCTGGGTTTATCTCGACATCGGCAAGTTCAACGGACTGGCCGAAACCATGGACGAGATGATCCGCTATCCCATCCGCACCGCCAATGACGGCGATGAGATGGAGCCTTGCGTGATTGCCGGCCCGACCTGCGACTCAGTCGACGTCCTTTATGAGAAGACGCCGTATGATCTGCCGATCAGTCTGGAGATTGGCGCGAAGGTTCTGATCGAGGGCACCGGCGCCTATACGACGACTTATTCGGCCGTCGGCTTCAACGGCTTTCCGCCGCTTGAGACGCATGTGCTCTGAGAAGAGGCAGTAGGGAAAAAGGCAGTAGGCAGTAGAGTGCTTCCAGCAAGCCGGTTTTCACTACTGCCTACTGCCTATTTCCCCCACATAGTTCACCTGACTCCAGAAGGGAGATTGGGATGACCTCCATCAACACAGTCCAGCGCGCATTGAAAAATGGCGGTGCTTCGCGCGTCTGCCTGCGTTCGCTCGCCGGCGATGCCGGTCTTGTCGTTTTGCGTGAAGAACGCGCGGGCGATGTGTCTGCACGCGAGGCGCTGCTTAATGCGGCGTTCGGTGAAACGCGCTTTTCCAAGACCAGCGAAATATTGCGCGCGGGGCGCACAGCGGCACGTGGCCTTTCGCTTGTTGCGATCTGCAA
>CAMDKB010000315.1 GCA_945901195.1 Rhizobium sp. Q54 | reverse complement strand
GGCCTGGGAATCCTGCGCATACACTGCGTCGGCGATGAGCCGCGTTTTGGTGCGAACAAGATCGTCGTCCAGCACGCCATTCTTTGCAACATCTGCAACGACAGCGCACAATGCCGCATCAAGTTCTTCCAGACTGATGCCGGGCGCCGGTACGCCATAGACAAAAAAGCGGGTTTCATCGAGCGCCTGGCCCCAGTAATAGGCCCCGGCAGCGACGGCGATCTTGTCGTCCACGACCAGCTTTTTATAGAGCAGACTGGTCTGCCCGCCGCCCATGAGATGGCCGAGAATTTCCAGGGCTTCAGCTTCGCCCGGCTTGGCCGAAGCATAGGAGGGAACCAGATAAACCCGCTGGGTGCTGGGCTGCTCCACCTTTTCGTCGCTCAACGATACCAGGCGATGGGCGCGAGCCGGCGGCTCTTGCGGGCGCACGCGTTTGGGCGGTTCGCCACGCGCGGGAATCTTGCCGTAAGTTGCGTCTGCCAAAGTGCGCACTTCAGCGGCTTCAACGTCCCCTGCGACAATCAGAACGGCATTTTCAGGTGTATAAAACCGCTGATAATAGGCGATCGCGTCGTCACGATTGAGACTGCTGATCTCGTGTTCCCAGCCGATGACAGGTTTGCCATAGGGATGATGCGTGAACAACGCCGCCTGCACGGCTTCGCTCAATTGCTGCGAAGGATCGTTGTCCGTCCGCATGCGCCGCTCTTCGAGCACGACATCCCGTTCCGGTGCAACAATCTCGTCGGTGAGAACAAGATTGGTCATGCGGTCGGCCTCGAAGTCCATCATCACAGCCAGATGCTCTTTGGGCGTGCGTTGATAATACGCCGTGTAGTCATAGGAGGTGAATGCATTTTCCTGCCCGCCCAGTTCGGCGATGACTTCGGAAAACTCGCCCTTGGCATGCAGCTTGGTTCCCTTGAACATCAGATGTTCAAGGAAATGTGCAATGCCTGATTTCGTCACCGGGTCATCAGCCGCACCGTTGCGGTACCACACCATATGCGTGATTACGGGTGCACGATGATCGGGGATGACAATAACATCCATACCGTTGGCGAGTTTGAAATTGGAAATATCCGGACCTTTGGCCGGTGTGCCAGAACTGCTGCTTGCCGGTGTCAATCCAGCGCTGGAGACGGCAGGCGATACATTCAATGAAGACATTGCGATCCCATCCATTTCAGTAATCAGGTGCGTTTCCGGAGCGGCGCTAACACTGCGCCAGCTTTGCTTTCGACCACTATATAGGCGACCCCGGACGTTCCGTCAGCGGGGGTCCGCGTCATAAGGCAAATAAAAACCGCGCAGGAGTTACCCGCGCGGTGTTTCGATCCGGGAAAAGCCCGGGTGAAATCAATCGACCTGACGGTCGCGCTTCTGTTCTGCGCGAAGCTGGGCGCGAGGATCGGCTAGCGAAACTTCTTCCTTGATTTCGTAGGTGTATTTCTGAGTCTTCCTGGCTGTCCGGAAGCCCTTCGGCGGGTCGGTCAGACGGGCGCGATTGGGCTCCTGTCCAGCAATCACATCGCGCGATGTATCGTCCGGCGCGCTTGTGGTTTTCATCGTACGCCAGAAAGCTGTTGGATTACAGAGAGTTCCAAGATCGCCGTCGCGGCAGCTTTCGCTTGCCGGGTTGCGCGCCTCGTTCTGCTGGAGACGACCGGTATTGCGAATGTCGCGCGCGCTCATGCCGCCAAAATTTCCGTCATCATCGCTGCTGAGGGGGCGCGGAATCAAGCTCCTGGACTGGCGGATGCGCTCTGCATCATAATCTTTGGGCCATGCGCCATTGCGTTCGGCAACGGAGGCTGTGGGTGAGGGGAGCTGAGTGCTCGGGGGCAAAACAAGTGGCGCGCGTTCACGGTAGTCAATTCGGGGCTTTTCGTCCCGCGTACCAAGACCGAAGCCGACGGTGGAGCCGACCACGCCCTTGATGGTGTCAAAGATGCTTTCTTCGCCATCGTCCAGTGCGAGTGCGGGCGTGGCGGCAAAAAATGCTGCGAAAAGCGCTGTCCCGGCGGCTGTCAACAGCTTTACGCGGGTTGACCGAATGCGACGGCTCATTTTTGACCCCTTTTGACTCAAACGGCTGGAAAAATCACATCAACCCGGACTTTCGGGCAAAATAGCGGCCAAATCCGCAATTTGCTCAACTTGCTGGAGGCAGCGTTACTTTTCCGCTGCCTGTGTGTCTTCTTTGCCTTTACCGAAGAATGAATCATACATTAACAACGCTACTCCGGCAACAATGGCCATGTCGGCAACGTTAAAGATATACCAGGACAGCCGCCCCCAGCGCTCCGTATCAAGGAAAAGGTAAGCGAAATCGGCCACCGCGCCATATGCGGCCCGGTCAATTGCATTGCCCAGCGCCCCGCCCACGATCAAGCCAAGGCCTACGCTGAGGACGCTATTGACCGATCTCCACATCCACACAGCAAGCACAAGCGTTGCAACAAGCGTGAAAGCCAGAAGGCCCCATCGCGCAAGATCCGTATGCGCCTGAAACAGGGAATAGGACACGCCTTTGTTCCATGTGATCACCAGATCGAAGAACGGCAGGACATGCACCGGCTGGCGCGCCCGGATATCGAATATTTCCAGCAGCCAGAGTTTTGACACCTGATCCGCCACAAGCGCGATGGCTGCAGCGATCAGGCCAAGCTGGCGCGGGCTCAAGCAGGAATCTCCGCCAGACGCCCGGCCGCCTTCAACTCACCCAGAGCCTGGGCATCGCGCGGCGTGACGCCGGGATAATTAAGGTCGGCCGTCGCCGGATCGAAATACTTCCACGAGCGCTGGCATTTTACGCCTGGCGCTGCGCGGAATTCGACGGCGACATTTTTCAAATCATCGAGACGGAAGGCATCAGCAGGCCCCTCGCCGACGATGAGATCGAGCGCCGAAGTGATGCAAATTTCCGCAAGATCCACAGAGCGCAGCGCGCCGATGGAGTCCGCTTCCATCTGCACATAGACAGCTGGTGCGGCCTGCAGCGACGAACCGATGCGCTTGGCGGCGCGTTCGAGTTCCAGCGCGCCCGTAACCGCCCGGCGTACGTTGCGAATGAGGATCCATTTGGCGGCCAGCGGCTCGTCATTCCAGGACTGGGGCACAACGGGAAATTGCTCCAGATGCACCGAGACCGCCTGCGGATAGCGAGACAGCCAAGCCTCTTCACAGGTGAACGGCAGAATCGGCGCAAGCCAGACTGTGACAGCGCGGAAAATTTCGTCGATGGCCTTCAACGCACCGAGTCTCTTGTTGCTTGAGAGCGGCTCGCAATACAGAGTGTCCTTGCGAACATCGAAATAGAAGGCCGACAAGTCAGTGTTCATGAACAGCGACAACGCCGCGATCACCTTCTTGTAGTCGAAATTCCCATACGCCTCGCGGATTTCTCCATCAAGTTCGGCAAGCCGATGCAGCATGAGACGGTCGATTTCTTCGAGCTTCACAGCCTCGGCTTGCGCGGGCTCATAATGCGCCAGTGCGCCGAGCATCCAGCGAATGGAATTCCGCAACTTGCGATAGGTCTCGGAGAAGGTGGTGAGCACGTTTTTGCCGATGCGCAGATCATCAGAATAATCGGACGCCGCCACCCAAAGGCGGAGTATGTCTGCGCCGGAATCCTTGATCACGGACTGGGGCGCAACGACGTTGCCCAGAGATTTCGACATCTTGCGGCCGTTCTCGTCGAGCACGAAACCGTGCGTGAGAACTAGGTCATAAGGCGCCCGTCCGCGTGTGCCGCAGCTTTCGATCAGGGAGGAGTGAAACCAGCCGCGATGCTGATCCGAGCCTTCAAGATACATGACTTCATCGCGTCCGCCATCACGCAGCCTGTTGATGCCGGCAAGGCCCGGAAAGTGCACCGGGTCTTCAAGCGTGAAGGCATGCGTTGAACCTGAATCAAACCACACGTCGAGGACGTCATCGACCTTGTCGAAATCCTCCGCCTTGTATTCGGGCGCAAGGAAACGCTGCGACGCGCCCTCTGCATACCATGCGTCCGCGCCTTCAGCCTTGAACGCGGCCTCGATGCGCGCGTTCACGCGCTCATCAACGAGATATTCGTGCGTGCCCTCTTTCACAAACACGGCAATCGGCACACCCCACGCGCGCTGGCGCGAGATGACCCAATCGGGCTTGGCCCTGATCATGCCAGTGATGCGATTTTCGCCGGCAGCGGGCACCCAGCGGGTTTCCGTGATCGCGGTGAGGGCGAGATCGCGGAGAGTGGGGGAATTTCCCCCTCTCCCCGCTTGCGGGGAGAGGGCCGGGGTGAGGGGATGCGCCAATGACCGATCGTCTGTGCTGCCCCTCATCCGGCCTTCGGCCAACTTCTCCCCGCTTGCGGGGAGAAGGGTAGAAGCCATCGCCTTATCCATCGCGATGAACCATTGCGGGGTGTTGCGGAAAATCACCGGCTTTTTCGAACGCCAGGAATGCGGATATTGATGTTTCAGCCTGCCGCGCGCGACAAGGTTTCCCGCTTCGGTCAGCGCCTTAATTACAGCTTCGTTCGCGTCACCCTTGTTGCCCTTGTCATCAATGACACGTTTGCCAGCAAAGCCCGGCACTTCGTCCGTATAGAAGCCATCGGCGTCTACTGTGTAGGGAATGCGCGTGTCGATTCCGCGCTGGCTGAGCATGCGGCCCGACGCCATCCAGATATCAAAATCTTCGCGGCCATGGCCAGGCGCTGTATGAACGAAGCCCGTGCCGGTGTCGTCGGTGACGTGATCGCCATTGAGAAGGGGGACGTCGAAGGTGTAGCCATGATGAACGAGCGGATGCGAACAGGCGAGGATGTCCACAGGATCGACTGCGCGCACGCGTTCGAAACGTTCGACGCGCGCCGACTTGAACACATCGGATGCCAGCCTGTCGGCCAGCACATAAAGCGTGCCCGTCTTGGCCCAATTGTCGACGGTGGCTTCGGTAACGCGGTAAAGCCCATATTCGATCTTGTGCGAATAGGAGATCGCGCGATTGCCCGGCAATGTCCACGGCGTCGTGGTCCAGATCACGACGGAAGCAGATTTCAACTCGTCCATGACGTCGTCGGCGGCGGCGATATCGTCCGGGCTTTCGCCGCTTTGTTGCGCCGCAGCTTGCAGCGCCGCACGAGCGGCCTTGCTCACGGCTTTCACCGGAAACGCCACATACACCGTATCTGACGTATAATCCTCATACTCCACTTCCGCCTCTGCCAGTGCAGTCTTCTCCACCACGCTCCACATGACAGGCTTGGAGCCGCGATAGAGCAAGCCGTTCTCTGCAAACTTCATGAGTTCGCGCGCGATAGCTGCTTCGGCATGATAGGCCATGGTCAGGTAAGGATTGCTCCAGTCGCCCTCGACGCCGAGGCGCTTGAATTCCTCGCGCTGGATATTCACCCAATTGTCCGCATAGGCGCGGCATTCGCGCCGGAAGCCGATCATCGCGGCGGCGTGCGAGAAGTCCGGCTTTTGCTTGCCC
>CAMDKB010000314.1 GCA_945901195.1 Rhizobium sp. Q54 | reverse complement strand
GATAATTGCAGCGGATGCCCTTTTTCTCGACATAGCCATATGAAAGGTCGGCCCGTCGGTGCGGACATTGCCGGTCAACAAGTCCAAATGTGCCGGACATATCCTTATATAGCACGAGGTTTTCGCCGAAGAGCCGGATCGGCTTCATGTCCTTATCGTCGAATTCGCTGGCGCCGCCTATGGGCGTCCAGTAACGGCGCAGATATTCACCCATCTCCGTGCCGGGACCAACGCGGGTAAGCAGATCGTTCTTTTCCTTCGTGAGCATGAAAGCTCCTCCTGATTTTATTATTTTGCGCCAGCGGCCTCTTTCAAAGCAAGGAAATTACCGTCGGCGTCAATGCCCATGGCAATGCAGAACTCTTTTCGAACCTGTTCCGGCTGCCCTGCATTCCACGGAAACCCCTTCATTCGTTTCGAATAATAAGGGTGTTTGGTATATTCGAGCATGCTTTTACCCGCCAGGAACGGCTTGCGTTCGGCGATGGGCAACTCCACCAGCTTGGCTGCAGCCGGGTCGCGCAAAACGCCCTTGGGATCCTTGCCCTGCTTCACCGCTTCCAGTTCCTCGAAGAAGCGGTTGCGGATCATGGCGATGCCTTTGTCGCTGGCGCCCAGGGTCTCTTTTGTGCGGTCGCCGACACGCCCTTGCCCTACCCAGGCGACAATGTCCTGATTGATGACATGGCTTGTGATCCAGCGTCCATCCGGCTCAGTGATTGGCGCATGCCAATGTGGAATACGCGTTTGAACATAGGGTTCCCGTTCGGTCGGCACCCGGCACCAGAACCACGTAACGCTGAGCGTATTCTCATCATCCACCGGAATGCGCCATTCAAAGTGCTCGCCCAGATAAAACCCGAGCGGCCATAGGAAGACCCGTCCGATTGACCACATTTCGGCCTGTTCCGATTGCCCTTCGCGCACGCGCTTGTAGACAAAGCCTTCCTCAAATTCGTCGAAAGCGACTTTCAGGTGCTTTGTCGAATAAGGCGCCAGCTGCCCTTTCTGCCGGAGCGACCAATTGTCATGCATCCATTCGAAATGCACGGGGTCGATGGAGTTCTCCTGACATTGAAGCCAGTTGCAGGGAATATCGGAAGTGATGACTTCGCTGAAGCCATTGCCCCACGTGAAGGCTTCATAGACAGGCAATTCCGGCGCCGGCAGCGGACCCATGTAGGCCCAGAGCAAGCCGGACAATTCGCGCACTGGATAGGCCGTGATCTTGCACTTGCCTCGCAACGGATTCTTCGGGTTGACCATATCCTCGAAAGGTTGCTCGATGCATTGGCCGCTCTCGTCCATCAGCCAGCCGTGATAATTGCAGCGCAGGCCCTTTTCCTCGACAAACCCATAGGAAAGATCAGCGCGGCGATGGGGACAATGGCGATCAACCAGACCGAACGTACCGGATCTGTCTTTGTAGAGCGCAAGGTCCTCCCCCATCAGGCGGATCGGCTTAACCTCGATGTCGTCGAATTCAGCCGCCCCCGCAATGGGCATCCAGTAGCGCCGGAGATAATCCCCCATCGCAGTTCCCGGGCCGACCCGGGTCAGCGTCTGGTTTCGTTCTTCGCTGAGCATGCTCTACTCCGTCTCTCTCTCAATTCCAACTCAGGTCATGCAGTGTGAACCCTTCCGGATGCACCATGTCCTTGTTGACCTTCAGCGTCTTGCTGTGGGCGTAAACCGCCGGATTGGCGACGAGCGGCACCACATGCAGCAACTCATTGTTGCGATCGTTCATTTCCTTATAGATGGTCTTGCGCTTTTCGATATCTATCTCGCGCAGACCCGCTGAATTGAGCCCCTGCATCCGGGCATCGCCAGAATAGTCGCGCACGCCGCCAGAAAAATAGTAGCTCACGGTGGAGGATGCATCCAGCGTGGCCTGGCTTGGAATGAAAGCCACCAATGCGTGCAGCTTGTTGTCGGCCTGCTTCCGGCGGAAGGCCGCGAACGTTTGCTTGTCTACGCTCGCCCGGATTCCAATCTTGCGCAATTCGCCCGCGACAGCATCGGCAAGTTCATAGGCGCTCGGCAGGGCGCTGATCTCTGTCTCGAAGCCATTGGGATAGCCGGCTTCCGCCAGCAGAGCTTTGGCCTTCTGCAGATTGTATTCGGGCAGCTTTCGAGACCAGTCACAACCCAACTCATCGGGAACGCACAGCGCTTCGACGCCATAGAGATCCTTGCCGCCCGGCATCACTGCACGCGCAATGGCTTCGCGGTTGAGGGCCATGGTGGCGGCCTCGCGCACTTTCTGTTTCGACCAGATCCCAAGTTTGGTCCGGTCTGCTGCATCCATCATGAAATGCATGATGCCGAAATCGCGCACCGCAGACATGGCAATATCTGGATTTGCGGCAAAGGCGTCTTCCGTATCCTTGGTCTGCACCCGCATGAAATCGACGCCACCCGCGAACAATTGCGCGATCTGCGTCTGCACTTCGGGCAGCGGTATGATTTCGGCCTTGCCGATGGCGGCCGCCGGTTTGCAATTCGAGCCGTGCTGGTAATTTTCGTTGCGCGCGAGCTTCACGCCGGTCAAAGGATCAAAATTCGCAACCCGGAATGGCCCGGTGCCGAAGGGAGTCTTGCGGCCATAATCGCTTTTATCGGGAATCGCTGTATGAACTTTGGAATTCACGATGGGCGAAGAGGTTGAAAGCCGCACCATGGCCAGCGGCATCGGCTGCTTCGCGGTGATGCGAATTGAATAGGGCCCTGTCTTTTCCGTCTTGTCGATCCAGCCAAGCTGATATTCATTAGGCGCAAAGCGCAGCTTGCTCTCCGGATTGATGGCCCAGTTCAGCGTGTAGACCACATCGTCCGCCGAAAACGCATCGCCATTGTGAAACTTGATATCGTCACGCAATTCGAATTCGAAGACAGTAGGGCTGACCACTTTCCAGGACTTTGCCAATAAAGGTGTGAACTCGCGCTTCTTGCGGTCGTAGCACATGAGCGTGTCGTAGATGCTCGCCGTGAAAAATGGCATTTCCGGCTTCTGGTCGTCATAATAAAGCGTGGTGGACACAGGATCGATCACGGCGATGCGCACTGTGTCGGCGGACTTTTGGGCATGGGCGGGCGTATTGATGTAGCCAGAAACCGTTGTGGCTACGACCAGGCAAGCCAGCCCGCGCCCATAATATGCCTTTGCTCGAATGCGCATTCGCTGAAATCTCTCGGGGTTCTGCTGTTTCTTTTTTGACAGCGACTTTTTCGGGCCGATTGTGCCGCCCGGCCTGACGCCACGCAAGTTAAAATTGCCGGGAAATGACTTGCACAATGAATTGGCGCGGGTAGAGTTGGCTCGGCCAAGGGTGGACCATCTGTCCGCTGCGTGGCGGAGAAAAAAGACGGCGCCAAGCCGGAACCAAAAGGGAGGCGATTCTGTCAGGCGCATTCGGGACATCGGCGGGCCGTATTTATTTTTTTGAAAATTGCGCGTCATCGGGCCATGTCTGCGGCTTTGCGGCGGGCTTTCGGCGGAGCCAGCCATGGTGAATTTTCTTATCCGGCGGTTGATCATTGCTGTTTTCGTGGCAATTACGGTCTCTATCGTGGGATTCGCGTTGCTGCGCTTTTCCGGCGACCTTGCGGCGCTTCTGGCCGGCGAGAACGCCACGGCGGAAGATATCGCACGCATTTCCAAATCCTATGGTCTCGACCTGCCTATCTATCAACAATATTTCAACTGGGTGATCAGTGCGCTTCAAGGCGATCTCGGCAAGTCGCTGTTCACCCATGAACCCGTGGCAGAGCTGATCTTGAGCCGGCTGGGCGTCACGGCGACACTGGCCTTCTCGGCACTGGCGCTTGGTTTGCTGGTCGCCATTCCGCTCGGGGTTCTGGCGGCGGTGAAAGCCAATACCTGGGTTGATCGCAGTGCGCTGGTGTTCAGTGTTGCCGGGCAGGCGACACCGAATTTCTGGTTTGCGCTGATCCTGATCTACGTTTTTGGCGTGTGGTGGCGGCAAGCCACCGTGCTGGGGTACAAGCTGACCGAAATCTCGATTTTCGGGCTGCAGCTGACGGGGTTGCCGATTTCCGGCAGCGCGACCTGGCAACATTTCATCATGCCTGTGCTGACGCTGGCGACGACTATTGTACCCGCGTTGATGCGTCTGACGCGCACGGGCATGATTGAGGTCCTCTCGTCCGATTATGTTCGCACCGCGCGCGCCAAAGGGCTCTCGCAAAGATCAGTCTTGTTCAAGCATTCGCTGCGTAATGCGATCCTGCCCGTGGTGTCGCTTGCGGCTGTCCAGCTAGGCTTCCTGCTGGGCGGCTCGGTGATCGTGGAAACCATTTTCGCGCTGAACGGCGTGGGGTTCCTTGCGATACGCTCGATCGAACGGATTGATTTTCCGGTCGTGCAATCGATTCTCGTCTGCCTTGCCTGCACTTATATTTTCTTGACGTTGCTGTCGGATATCATCAACGCGAAACTCGATCCACGCGTGCGTCTGTCATGAGGAAAACAGCATGACCCAGGCCGATATCACGACCGTGGCGCCCGCAAACCTGGCCAAAAGCGCCGACGAGTTTGCCACGCTCGCACCTTCACCCCGCGAGCTTATGCGGCGCAGGGCGAAATCGCATGTCGGTTTCCTGGCCGGCATCTCGATCATCATCTTCTTTGCCATCTTGGCCGTATTCGCACCATTTCTTGCCCCGCACGATCCCTATGATCAAAACCTGACGGCACGGCTTCTGGATCCAGTCTGGGGTCCAAAAGGGACATGGGCCCATATATTTGGCACCGACGCGTTTGGCCGCGATATTCTCAGCCGGCTTATGTACGGCGCACGGCTTTCACTCATGATCGGGTTCACGGCTGCGGCTATTGCGGGGGTCATCGGCGTCACGCTTGGCATTGTCGGCGGCTATTTCGGCGGCAGGGTCGATGCAGTGGTCGTTTATCTGATTAACGTGAAACTGGCGCTACCTGTCATTCTCGTCGCCCTGTCGATCGCCTCCATATCCGGCGGCTCCATCATTGTGCTCATACTCGTTCTGGGCCTGTTGACGTGGGATCGTTATGCGGTGGTTGTGCGCTCGTTGACCCAGCAGTTTCGCGATCAGGAATTCGTGCTTTCCTCGCTGGCGGCGGGCGCATCCCATACCCGCATCATCTTTCGCGAAATCTTGCCGAACCTGACCAACCAGATCATCGTGGTGGCCAGCCTCGACATGGCGATCATCATTCTGATCGAGGCTGCGCTGTCTTTTCTTGGCCTTGGCGTGCGGCCGCCGACGCCTTCCTGGGGGTTGATGGTCGCCGAAGCTCGCGCGGTCATGTTCTTCAAGCCTCATCTGATCATGATTCCGGGCGCCGCCATCTTTCTGCTGGTCATCGCGATCAACCTGGCTGGCGACGGCATTCGCGATGTGACCTCACCGGAGGGACGGGGATGACCAAAGCGAACGCCTCCAGCTCTGACGGCGGTGAAGCCATCATCGACGTATCGGGCCTCAGCGTCGAT
>CAMDKB010000313.1 GCA_945901195.1 Rhizobium sp. Q54 | reverse complement strand
CTATCGGTTCCCGCCCGAGATCATCCACCAGGCTATTTGACTCTACCTTCGGTTTTCGTTGAGCTTCCGGGATGTCGAGGATTTGCTCGCCGAACGGGGTATCGCGGTCTCCTACGAGAGCGTTCGGCGTTGGGTGAATCATTTCGGGCCGCTGATCGCGGCCGATCTGCGCAAGCGCCGGCCAAAGCCTCACACGACCTGGCAGCCGTACGCCACGTGTTCATCGCGGCCGCGCGATCCGCTTTGAACGGCCGTGTAGTTGGCATGTTGCTCACGGATGGCGCCAATAGCGAACTCGTCAAATCAAATAAATCCGCGATCGAAAACGAAGGCGCGACAGTCAAAATCATCGCGCCCAAGATTGGCGGTGTTTCACTTTCCGACAAAATAAAATTCGAGTTCGATGGACAATTGGCCGTTATGCCATCGGTATTATTTGATGCGGTTGTGCTGGTTCTTTCGGACAAGGGCTGCCAAGATTTGATGAAAGATTCAGCTGCGATAGATTTCGTGTCGCATGCGTTCGTTCATCTCAAAGTGATCGGCATGACAGCGGCAGCGCAACCGCTTCTGGATAAGGCGGGTGTTATTGCGGATGGTAGTATTATTGATATTAGCCAAGGTGTCAGTGATTTCATTAAGTCAGCCGCGAGTCAGCAATGGGATCGGGAGCCCAAAGTTCGGCCGGTGCCTTAATGCAATTGGTCAGCGGATTTTTACTGGAAATGTGTACGCGATGGTCGCGCCGACCGAGAATTGATTGCGGGATCCGAGTTGGCTGGGGATCGGGCCAAGTCCGGCATCGCCTGAAAGCCTGTCCCAGCGGCTATGCAGGATCGTGCGCCACTGCTCATTCCAATAGTAGGATACAGCCGCAGCCCCCCCCCTGACGCCAGCCCTCCTTTTGCTTCGAAGGCGTTGACGCGACCATTCAATAAGGCTTCAGTAGGGGTTACAGCGAAACAACTTGCCATATAACGGTTGCTGCCAAAGCGCAGGCGGGCCCGCAGAAATCGTCCACGCTGCCACTCGCAAGAATCCAGAGCCGTCATGATGTCGCCAGTCATTTTAAGTCATCGTGCGGCTGAAGCTATACAACAGCCTTGAAATATTAGTCCGCCGGCCGACAGGCGGCGGGGTGCAAATGAAAGCGTTGTCGTCGCACCGCCGGCCGCCGAATTCGAAGGCGCTTAAAAGCTGCATTGAAATTTCTCAGAAAATTACCTCGCAGACATGGCTTATTAGAGGAAATCGCGACGGGCCGCCTAGCATCCTATAGCGCAGCTTTCAGGGATATGGGAACGAATCTAAAGCAACAGGTTGGCCAATGGTCCAACAACCGGACCGAAAACAGCGATCAGCCATTTCGGCAACGAGAAACCGCGATGTTCAGATTTAGGCGAATGAGCACTTTTCAAAAATTTTCCTCAATACACGGCTCGATCCACAACCATTTCTATCAGGAATGCCGCCCACTGCACGCGAGTTATTCAAAGCCCGCCGCAAAGGCGCCCTCGCTGAGTGTCGCCAACTTTACGCGGCCTGAAGAACCCCACCTGCGGTCAAATCTGAGACTTTTTTGATTTGTCGGGCAGCCCCTTCTCAACTGTCATAGCTTCCGCCGGTGGCCGCCTGGTCGGTCGTTTGTAGGTGCGCGGGCGTTTGTCACATAATTTGCATAGCGGTCAGCATCAAGCTCCCCACGCTCGACCGCGGCTCGGACCGCGCACCCAGGTTCAAGTTGATGTTGGCAATCCCGAAACCGGCATTTCTTTGCGAGTGCGTCTATGTTTTCCGAATCAGTCTTGATGGCTGTCCGGGGGTTCCAAAGTTCCAGCCCTCGAAGACCGGGCGTATCAATGAGGCAGCCCCCTTCGGGACGCGTGTACAGCTGGCGATGCGTTGTAGTATGACGGCCTCGACTGTCGTGAGCGCGGACTTCCTGTGTCGCCTGCGCAACGCGTCCGAGCAACTGGTTGGTTAGGGTGGACTTGCCCACGCCAGATGAGCCGATGAGGACGATTGTTCGATTGTCATTGAAATACCGAGTGATTTGCTGAATTGTGTCCGGATCACGAGCGGATATGAGATGAACAGGGACGCCGGGGGCAATCTGTGCAATTTGCGCCATCGGGCTGTTCACATCATGAGTCAGATCAGACTTGTTCAGAATGATTACGGGAGCTGCGCCACTTTCGCTTACTAACGCTAGATAGCGTTCGATGCGCGCCAAATTGAAATCGCCATCTACGACTGTCACTATAAACGCGACGTCAATATTCGCTGCCAACAATTGCGGATTTCGAGCTCCGGAGGCTTTGCGGACTAGTGCGGAGGTGCGGGGCAGGACAGCGTCGATCGTGGCGAAGCTATCACCCTGCGCTGGATGGACCGCCACAAAGTCACCAACACCTGGCAATTCAGATCGCTCCCTGGCGGCGTTGCGAATCCGTCCAGTGGCGGTCGCCGACAACTCGCCCTCTTCTGTTACTACTTGATAGTGACTCCGGTGCTCGCCCACGACCCGCCCCGGTAGCAATCCCAAGCTGGCATAAGCAGTGAACTCCTGCCGCCTTCGTTCATTCCACATTATAATTTCTGTATTCATCACGACCCTCGGCTTTTATATAAAGACGCGCAAATTTGAGCTTTAAATATTTAGCCGGCGGGCACCAAGACCTTCCGGCTCGACATTCTCTGCGCGCTAACAAGCCACAGTGGCATAACTACGATTTGGGGCTTTATCACGTTATGTGAATCGGGAAGCAAAAAGTCGCGATTTGTACTTCCATACGCAGCAGGGGCTGCCGCACGCCAGGTGTTCATTCCCGCCACGCGGTATGCCCGGTTTAGAAGCGTGGATTTGATCGAGAGTCCGCCAGCGATTCCCGCTCGAGCGGAGCACTTCTCCGCAAGGTCGGAAAAAGCGGCGTGGACCGAAAGCCGTTTCGGCCAGTGATGCTCGTCGTTTTCAGCAATCGCCGGAAACGACAACACGTCCCAGCCTACCCGCTGGAGCAAGTGTCCGGTGAATTACGCTTGCAATGACCCAGTACCGTGGTTGCGCAGGATGGCCATGCGGTCTGGGCAAAAGACGAAACGAATAACCATCTCACTTTCGAACTTTCCGAAGTGCAGTCTCATTTTTAACAGACGTTATTCTTTTCCGCCAATTCAACTCCGAAGTGCAACAGCGATGCATAGATGATATGATGGAGTTAAGGGCTGGGGAAACGGACAGGGTCACCAGAGCGTGAGGCGTTCGGCATTATCGGCGATGGCTCGTTAATAGATACGTTCAACGCCTCGCACGACCTTGAGGATGTGTTGGAGAGCTGCGGCTATATTTACGATGGCCGAGGTAATTGGCGCTCGCCACTTCAACGCGGCAAAAGCTACGCGACAAAGATTTTCGACGACAAGTGGTTCTCGCTCAGCACGTCGGACGGCAGCGTCGGTGCGCCCGCCAAATCTGGAGGTCGTTTCGGCGATGCATTCGATTTGTTCGTCTGTTACCAGCACGGCGGCGATCATAAGGCTGCGTTCCGCGAGCTTGGAGCGCAGCAGCGTGCTTCAATGGCGGCGGATACGCGGGAAATAAGGGCGGGCGCGACAGGCAGCACGGAGATGCCGGACGATAGCTGCGATGAAGCCTTTGAGTCCGCGGTTAGAAGCTTCGAACGCGAGGACGTCGGAGTCGACGTCGATGATGTGCGCGACGAGAAAAATTACACAGACGTTGACGCGTCGAAATCATCGCCACAGGATTTCGAACAAGCGCTCGTCGCCTTGGACGGCGATGCGCAGAACAAAGAAAAAATTGCCGCGGCGGTTAGGCTTTTTACGGGGCTAGACGCGATTGGTAAGGCTCTTGAAGAGGCTCGGCTGTGTAAGGCCACCGGGCTGAGCAAGTCGAACCTGAGGGCGGTTGGCGCCGAGATCGCAAAGGCGGAGAATGGCCTGTCTGACCTTACGCACAGCGAGATGGCAGACATCCTTTTGCGCCAGCATCAAAAGAAGGCGGATGTCCCGGTGGGCAATGCTGGCGCATTGTTCTTCTATGACAAAAGCGGCGTCTGGAAGAAAAAGACTTTTGAGGAGATGCGGGTTCTTATTGGTCGGCGCTTTCGCAAGCAACATAACGCGAAACGAAACAGCGATTACGGAGGCGTCGTTAATCTTGTTTATCAATCAGTGCTCGACGAAAACTTTTTCACCAGCGCGTACCCGGGCATTTGTACGGAAAAAGGGTTCTGGAAGGTGTCCGGTAAGGATGTCGTGATGGTCCCTCATTCGAAAGAAAATCGGGCGCGGTTTCAATTGAAAGTCGAGCCAGACTTCTCATCAGAGCCAAGCCTGTTTCTGTCCGTTTTGAACGATGCCTTTTATGACTTCATCGATCATGTTCAAGCAGAGGAGCAGGTTCGTCTCGTGCGGCAAATGTTTGGAGCCGCGATCTTGGGGCTTCAGCCCGGCCTTCAGCGTGCAGTTTTTCTCTTTGGTGCGTCCGGGTCTGGGAAGTCAATCGCATTGCGAGTCCTTGAGGCGCTTTTCAACCCAGAGGACGTTACCGTCGTTTCTCCCCACGAGCTGGATCAGGACTACAAGAAGGCGTCGCTGGCGCATATGCGGCTCAACATAGTCCCCGAACTCGACGCGGATCAGCCCATTCCATCAGCCGCCTTCAAAGCGGCTCTGGGAGAAGATCGACTGAATGCCCGACTTCCATATCAGGTTCCTGTGACTTGCCGCTGAGTTGGGGCCAGCGCCCCGCCCGAAGCGGGTTGGGGCAAAAAGGGCAAAATTTTCTGAACACTTTTTGTCTAGAAAAATGCAAATCCTCTTATTTCATTTCCAAGGCCAAAGTTTCTTACGCGATTACCAGCAAAAAGTGTTGGAATGAAAATGCCCTTTTTGCCCCAACCGCTCTCGATAGACGTGCTCGCGGGTCGTTTTCGCGCCGCAATGCCAGATGGCGCCCCCGCGTGGGCAGGGGTCGTCAGGAATGCCTTCGTGCACGATG
Organism: Rhizobium sp. Q54; assembly: GCA_945901195.1. Taxonomy (GTDB): domain Bacteria; phylum Pseudomonadota; class Alphaproteobacteria; order Rhizobiales; family Beijerinckiaceae; genus Terripilifer. The sequence goes on along the minus strand of CAMDKB010000313.1, from coordinate 510 downwards.
TGCGGTCCGCCGCCAGATGTGCCTTCCAGGACTTGATATGATTTTCAGCCTGGCCTCGGCGGCAGTAGACATCCTCATAAAGCTGACGAGCGTTCCGCTGTTTCAGATTATTGACGACGAAGCGGGTATCAGGACCTCCCCCGCCGGCTTCAACGCGGGCTATGATCCGCTCAACACGGCTCCAGCTTTTAGCCCCATCATAAAATTCCTTGTAGCGGCGAGCCTTGGCAATGACGCGGCGCTTCCGATTAAGGCGTGCGCTGGCTCCCATATAAAAATATGCGGCATTAGGTAGCAAACTCAACACGAGTATAAATATCTGATTCTAAAAGACTTTAACTTGACATAATCAGTTATTAACTCACTAGCGTCCCAACGTTAATCGAACAAATTCAATTGGTTGGATGGCTCGTTCTCCGAACTTTGCTGCGGCCAGTCCTGAAACAGGCTTAAAACCTGGGTTTTCTCGAAAAGCGCGAGGCTCAAAATCTGTAGGATTTCGTAGAGGCT
>CAMDKB010000312.1 GCA_945901195.1 Rhizobium sp. Q54 | reverse complement strand
CGGGCGGCTGCTGGCTTTGCGCGCTGTTCCCGTCATCAATGAAAACGATACCGTCGCCACAAGCGAAATCCGCTATGGCGACAATGACCGCCTCGCTGCCCGTGTCGCCACCATGGCGAGCGCCGATCTGCTGGTGCTGCTGTCGGATATCGACGGGCTCTATAACGCGCCGCCGCATCTTGATCCCAAGGCGGAACTCATTCCGGTCGTGCCGCGTGTCACAGCGGAGATTGAAGCCATGGCGGGTGGCGCAGCCTCAGAATTTTCACGCGGCGGGATGTTCACGAAAATAGAAGCTGCGAAGATTGCCACAACGGGCGGCACTCATATGGTGATAGCCGACGGGCGCGTGAATAATCCCATTGCGAAAATCGCCGCAGGCAAACCCTGCACGTGGTTTCTCACGCCCTCCAATCCCGTCACAGCGCGCAAAAAATGGATCGCAGGATCGCTTGAGCCGCGCGGTTCAATTCACGTGGACGATGGCGCAGGCAAGGCGCTTATGCGCGGCTCCTCGCTTTTGCCAGCAGGCGTTGTGCGCATCGAAGGCTCGTTTGCGCGCGGCGATTGCGTGATTATTCGCGGCGCAAATGGCGCGGAACTTGGACGCGGGCTGGTCGCTTATGATGCAGGCGATGCAGGGCAATTGGTTGGCCGCAATTCTCGCGACATCGCCAAGGTGCTGGGCGCGCCGGGCCGGGCCGAGATGATTCACCGCGATGATATGGTGCTGGGCGGGGAGTGAGGTCCGGGCAAATCAGCCACCCCGGACGCCACAGGCGATCCGGGGTCGCATTGTAATTTGCGGCGTGGGGTCCCGGATCGCCTGCGGCGTCCGGGATGGCGAAAGACCCGCTTATTCCGCAGCCTTCGCCTTTTCTGCATACCGGCTCTCGGGTTTTGGCAAACCCAGCACATCGCGCAAGGTCGGGCCTTCATATGCCGTGCGATAGAGGCCGCGCTTCTGCAGCTCGGGCACAACCAGCTCAACAAAATCATTCAGGCCGATGGGATAAACCGACGGCACAAAGTTAAAGCCGTCGCAGGCGCCGTTTTCAAACCAGCGCTGCATTTCGTCCACCACTTCGACAGGCGTGCCGATGATCGAATAATGTCCGCGCGAGGCGGCAAAGCGCTGGCACAGCTGACGCAGGGTCGGCGTTTTGCCATCCATCAATTCCTTCGACCATGCCTTGATCATATCCGAGCGGCTGGAGATGACTTTATTCTCCGGCAATTCCGGCAGCGGCTCATCGAGCGCATAGGAACTGACGTCATGTCCAAGCCTGCTCGACAACAGCGAGAGGCCGAGATCGGGATGCAGCAACTCCTGCAATTGCTTGAATTTCGCCTGCGCTTCTTCGTGTGTGGGCGCAACAATCACTGACAGGCCGGGCATGATCTTGAGATGATCAGGCGAACGGCCAAAGGCTTTCATGCGGCCTTTCAGATCTGTATAAAACGCCTGCGCGCTTTCAATGGAATCATGTGCGCAGAAAACAACTTCGGCGGTTTCTGCCGCCAACGCTCTGCCCTCTTCTGACAGGCCAGCCTCTACGATGACAGGCTGTCCCTGCGGCGTGCGCGCCACGTTGAGCGGCCCGCGCACATCATAATAATCGCCATGATGATTGAGCACATGCATCTTGGCGCGATCAAAAAAAACGCCCGTCTCCTTGTTGCGCACAAAGGCGTCATCATCCCATGAATCCCACAACGCCCGCACAACATTGACGAACTCGCGCCCGCGTTTGTAGCGCTCCTTCTTGGGCAGATGCGGCTCCTTGGAGAAGTTCTGCGCCTCGGTGTCGTTGCCCGAGGTCACGACATTCCAGCCCGCGCGTCCATTGCTGATATGATCGAGCGTCGCAAACTTGCGCGCGATGATGAATGGCTGCTCGAAGCTTGTTGTGGCGGTGCACACAAGGCCGATGTTTTTTGTATAAGCTGAAAGCGCTGATAAAAGCGTATAGGGCTCCAGCCAGGCGGTATAATGTACCCGGTCGATAGCCGATTCAGCGCCAGTCCAGGCCGTCTGGGAATCAGCCGAAAACAGCATGTCGAACAAGCCGCGCTCGGCCGTCTGCGCCATTTCGATAAAATGGGGAAAATGCACGCCCGCATCCGCGTGAGCCTGCGGATGCCGCCACGAGGCGATGTGATGCCCGCAGGGCCGAATGAACAGGCCGAGTTTCATGAGGTGGGGCATAGTTTTCTCCCGTTTATCTCTTGCCCGTATTCATAGCGCGCGCCGGGCAAGGCGTCATCCGGCAAAAGCGCCACAGCCCGCCGAATTCTGCGCGCGCACGAAACGCGCCAGAGGCATTTTAACCTGCGGCACATGTGTGTAATACCAAGGGAAAGAGGGTTAAATCACTGCCTTGGCAGCGCGAACGAGCGCCGGCGCTGATGCGCTGCGAAGACAAAGTTGGAGGACACCATGGCGCGCAAGCTGCGGATCGCTATCATCGGAGGCGGCATCGGCGGCCTGACGGCTGCGGCCGCACTGCGCGCGCGCGACTATGAAATCAATGTCTACGAGCGCGCATCCTCCCTCAGTGAAGTTGGCGCTGGAATCCAGATCGGGCCCAATGGGGTGCGTGTGCTCTATGCCATGGGCTTCAAGCCGCAGCTCGACGCCTTTGCGTGTTCGACACCGAAGTTCGTGTCGCTCACATTTGATACGGCTCAATTCCGGCTGTCCGAACCGCTCTCGGATCTGTCTGTTGGAAAATACGGCGTACCCTATCTCACCATGCATCGCGCCGATCTTTATGACGCGCTGGTAAAAGATGTGCCCGATTCCAATGTCCTGCAAGACCAGAATTGCATCGGCGCGTTTACCCGCGGCGATGTCGCCATCGCACGCTTTGAGGGCGGGCGGGAGATCGAGGCCGATGTCATCATCGGCGGCGATGGTGTGCGCTCGGCCGTGCGCGAAAGCCTGTTTGGCCAGGACACGCCCCGTTACACGGGACAAACCTGCTTCCGCGCCATGGTGCCTATGGATGTGGTGCCTAAAGCCATCGGGCCGGACAAGGCCAATCTGCACGTCGATAATGCCGGCTGGATCGGCCCGAAGGGCCATGTGATCTGCTATCCCATCCGTGCAGGAAAAATGCTCAATCTCTTTTGCGGATTTGTGAATGACGCATGGGCTGAGGAATCCTGGACCGTGCCGACATCACAGGACGAAATGCAGCAGGTGTTTGCCGGCTGGAGCCCGATATTGCTGGACATTCTCTCCCATGCCCAGGCCGGCTTCAAATGGGGCCTGCATGACCGCGACCCCATGCAGCAATGGACCAAGGGCCGCGTGACTTTGCTCGGTGATGCAGCTCACCCGATGATGCCGACATTGGCGCAAGGCGGCTGCATGGCGATTGAGGACGGCTGGTCAATCGCGCGATGCATCGACGAGAATTCAAACGATATTCCCCGTGCGCTCGCAACCTATGAAGGCGAACGCCGCCCGCGCACCTCGCGCGTGCAATTGCAGGCGCGCCAGCAATTTCTCAACAACAAGAAAGTGCCCGCACCGCCGCCGCTGTCCCGCGAATGGATTTTTGCTTGGGATGCGACGACGGGGAAGGATTATACGGCGTGATGTTGCCTACCATTTGACTCCTGAAGCTTGTGCGGCAATCCGTGGCACGTCCTCGTCGAGGAGGTAGCCTTCCTTCGCGAGCGCTGTTGCTGCTGCGGCAAGCCGTGTTGCGTATGTGCTCGCGTCGCCATAACGCTCTTCTAGCGATGGACGTGAATCCGCTTTCGCCTCCCGCTCATCCTTTGTTTTGCTGAATGGCACGTAGGAGCCGTCGAGGTAACAAAGTTCACCCGCCCCGCCAGCATCAGCTGCACGGACCGACCATCCGGTGGCGGTTGCAACGGGCACGCTGACTGCAGGCAATCTGATTCCTGCAATATCATTGCCATCTCCATCCATTCTGGGCACGAGCGTGGGATAGGTTTCCGGCAAGGTAACCGGCATTGTCCGGGAGATGATGCCCTTTTCAAATTCGGGTCCGTAGTCGACCCGCGGGCGGTTTGCTGACGCTTTTGCCATTGTGAAGCCGGGGATTGTTCCTGTAGGTGCCGTCATCGCAACCAGCGTGCCGTCGACAATGCGTGGATAGCGGCTGGGTGGCGGCTCTTTCCCGGCATTCACCCAATCGTCCAGCGCAGTAAGCAGACGGCGCATCAGTGGCGCATAGTCAAGCGTGTTGGGGGGCATGGCGCAGACCCCCTTTGGCATTGTCGCCTGCCCGACGTGCTGCGTTGAGGCGAAATGGTAGATGCGTACATTTGGCCGGCACCGGCGCGTCTGTTTTGCCTGCAGGATCGGTCGTTACAAGCGACTGGCCCGATTGCCAATATTCTGTGCCTGTATTTGTATGCAGGATTTTGGGACAGGTATTTCGTGCGGTACAGCGCGTAAGTATACCTTCTGTTTTATCGCTAAAGGGGTCTTTTGAATCGCCATAGGCAAAAGGAAAGCTGATGTCCGGAAAATACTGGAAGCCGTGAGCGATATGCAACATGCGATTGGGTTGTGCAAAACGAAAGTTCAGAAACAGGCGCCCGGTCGCCACATGCGGGTTCATCCCGTCAAAGACAATACGATTGTTCTCGTCCTCGTTAAATCCGCGATAGAGAAAATCGCGCAGATACCTCCCGCTTTGCGAAGTGCCGTGAGCGAGCGTGCGGCTAATGGAAACTTGTCCATTATGGGCCAGTGGATTGGTTTTACTATCGCTCTGGCGGCGCAGAAAGGCGACCAGATCGCGCGTTGCTGCAAAGCCAATACCTGCAACAGGCGAATTCCTGGCGCGATAGACAATCTGATATATGGACCCCATCTGAAAGCGCTCGCCCTCCGGCAATAGCCGGATCAGACGATCGCCGGTAAATTCCCATTTGTCAGGCGAAAGCAATTGCGGTTCATCCGCATTACTTTTGCGCACATAAAGTTTGGCTTGCTTTGTGTCGCGGGTGATAGCGGAATAGGAAAGAGCCGCACGGCCGCCCTCCCGATTGTTGAAAAGAAATTCATCCCATATTTCTGCTTCGACCCCTTGCGCCACAGGCGTATTAAGCTTCAGGTAGACGTCGTTAGGCAGATTCGGAATCCAGCCAGACCACAATATCGAATAGGCTTGGCGCATGAGAAATCCATTGCCGCCGTGTTCGGGCGTTGATGGATCATTACTGCCAGCCGCGCTATTGAATTGAACGAGCGCGCGCATGTTGCCGCGATTGTTCACATCATACAGCAAGGCGCCATTGCTCTTGCTCATATCCGCAGGCTTCAGAATCACGAACGCTGACGAATACTCCACTTTATCGGCTGCATTTCGTGGGGCCTTATCGATATCCGTAATGTTTGAATTTAATGGATGTGCGGGATCAAGTTCGCCATGCGCAATTCCAATAATTTTCTCATATGCGCCAACTGCACCAAAAGGCTGTGACGCCGCAAAAGGTTCAGTTCTGGAAATTTCCAGGCGAACGATGTTTGCCTCCGCTACATTTGCGAAC
>CAMDKB010000311.1 GCA_945901195.1 Rhizobium sp. Q54 | reverse complement strand
GCGTAATGGCGGCAAAGCTTTGCCCGCAAATTTTGCCATTCCGCTGTGCTTTTGCGTTTGGGCATCGTCGCGTCTATGACCGGCAAAATCAAATTGGATCGATCATGCCCTCAGTCTCAGCACTTCCCTTCGATGATATCCGCGCCCTCATAACGCAGATGCCGCAAGCCTCCGGCGAATGCATCGCGCTTGTGCGAGAGCGGGACGGGCAGCTTGTAAAACCCGCCCATTCATTGGGCCGCATGGAAGAGATCGTCGAATGGCTGGCAGGATGGCAGGGTGTTTCGCAACCGCAGATCAACCGGCCTACGGTCGTTGTGTTCGCAGCCAACCACGGTGTGACTGCCCAAGGCGTCTCCTCTTATCCGCAGGCTGTCACTCGCCAGATGCTTGAAACCTTTGCTGCAGGCGGTGCTGCCATCAACCAGATTTGCGCAACCTTCGATCTGGGCCTGAAGGTTTTCGATCTTGCGCTGGATATTCCAACTGCCGACATTACGCAGGACGCTGCGCTGGACGAAAAATCTGCTGCAGCCACCTTCGCATTCGGCATGGAAGCGATTTCCGGCAGCGCAGACCTCTTGTGCCTGGGGGAAATGGGTATCGGAAACACCACGATCGCCGCCGCCATCTATCACGCACTCTATGGGGGGAAAGCTTCCGATTGGGTCGGGCGCGGCGCTGGCCTTGACGATGTCGGGCTGGCGCGAAAGATCGCCGCTGTGGAGCGTGCGGTTGAACTGCACAAGGCGCACTTTTCCGATCCACTTGAAATCATGCGCCGCCTTGGCGGGCGTGAAATCTGTGCGATCGCGGGCGCGATCATGGCCGCGCGCATGGAACGCGTGCCTGTCATCCTCGACGGCTATGTGGTGACGGCAGCCGCGGCTATCCTTCATGCCCTCGATAGGACTGCGCTTGACCACTGCCTGGCCGGCCATGTTTCAGCGGAAGGCGCACACGCGCAGGTGTTGCAACGTCTCGGCAAGAAGCCATTGCTTGATCTCGGCATGAAACTTGGCGAAGCCACCGGTGCTGCAATGGCAGCAGGCATCGTCAAGGCGGCGCTGGCCTGTCACAGGGAAATGGCGACCTTTGAGCAAGCAGGCGTTTTGGGCAAACTGAACTGATCAAGGCTTGCTCGCCCGCGTGAACAGGCTACACTCGGGAAAAATATTTCCCGGAGGCGTATTCATGATGAAAATTTTAGCGCGTGCAGCCGTACTGGCAATCCTTGCAACACTGGCTGCCGCGCCAGCGCATTCGCAAGGCATCGTTACAATTGACCGGCTAGTCGCACATACTTCCACAGTGCCAGCGGTAAAAGGCCAACGGGTCGATTTGTTCGTGCGCGAGAAAGTGCGCGAGGGCGCATTGCGGGCGCAAAGCGGGGAGAGTTTTCGCGGGAAGGTCGTGCTTTTCGTGCATGGTGGTTATTCGCCTTCTTCGCTTGCATTCGATGTGGCGTATCGTGATTACAGCTGGATGGAGTTTCTGGCCCGCGCGTGATTCGATGTTTTCGCGATGGATATGACTGGCTATAGCCGCTCAAGCCGGCCGATGATGGACAATCCCTGCAACATGCCGCCGGCCTTCCAGAAGCTGGTGATCCCCAACACATTGAAAGAGCCGTGTGAACCCGCCTACAAGTTTGAACTGGTCAACAGTGACAGCGAAACTGACGATATCCATGCGGTCGTCGACTACATCCGCAAACTGCGCAAGGTAGACAAGATCAATCTCATCGGCTGGTCCGGTGGCGGCATCCGGCTGGGCACGTTCGTTTCTCGCCATCAGGAGAAAGTGGAGCGTTTCGTTATTCTCGCTTCGTCGAATTATTCGCGCAAGAATCCCGATGAACGCCCCACGGATTTGCCCAGCGCTGGAGCGCCTGTAACCCTGCAGGATTATGAAACTGGCATTCAGAAGCGCTGGCTCGGAACATCCAAATGCGCCGAAAGCATTGAGCCTGGCGTGCCGGAATATATCTGGGCGCTGAATGGCCAGTATGATCCGCTGGGCGCGACATGGGGATCAGGCGGTGGCCTGCGTGCGCCCACGCGCACCTATTGGGGCTGGAACGCCAACGCCGCAAAGAAGATCACAGTGCCGACGCTCGTCATGGTGGGCGAGCAGGATGATCTGATGAAATCCAATCTGGAACTCATCGATGATCTCGGGGCACAAAAGAAAGTGTTCATGTCGATCGCCTGCGCCACACATTTTGTTGTGTGGGAATAACAGCGTCGCATTCTCTATCGCGCCTCGCTTGAATGGCTTCGCAGTGGAAAGCTTTCCGGTCGCGACACCGGACGTTTTCATGCCGACGAGAAGGGCGCGATAGCCCCCAAGCCATAGTTTATTTCAATCGCGCAAGTATATCCCGCAGCGGATTGGCAACCCACGCACGGGTCATAAAATCATTATGGGCCGCGCCATGGCTGTCGATAAACCACACGCCGCCACCCGATAGCCGTTGCGGCGCGCCGTCTTGAACAGAAATACCACGCCCCGCAAGCGAACTTTTCAGCTGCGCGTTCTCGTTGCGCGAAGACGGCCCGTAGGCGCTGACGAAAAACGCGCGATTGCTGTTGCCAGTTATCCATTGCGCAAAACGCGGAACTTCACCAAACAGCGCATCAAGCAGAATGACGCCCTGAATGCGCCCGCCAGCGCCGCCGTTCTGCAATATATAAGCGACCGGATTGTAGCCGCCGCTATAGGCGACGATGATGACAGGCATGGATTGAAATCCGCCCGCGCCGCTGATCTGGCTTAGCTTTTGCGCGGCTTCATCAAGATAGCGTCCAAAAAAGCCAGCCTCCCAGAACCGCCCGCCGCTGGAATCCAGCGCATTCACAGCCAGTTGCGGCGCAACCAGAACGCCATTGATGCCGGAGGCATCGAACTGCGCCACAACGCGCTGGCGTGCCATCACTTCTCCAGACAGCGTCGCCTTGTTGCCGTGGAAGAAAACCACCATCACGCTTTGCCCGCCGCGAAAGCCTGCGCCGATATGCAACAATGTGCGCCGGTCACTATACGTTGCTTCGGTAAAATAAACGCCGCCGCGTGGTGAGGTGTGGCCCCGTTTGCCGTCCTTCGTCACGTCGAGAAACGGCTTGCCGCTATCGGGGATTGTGCCTTCATAGGGAAAGGCTGAATTCTCGAATGGTACGATGGCTGTGCGCCGTGATTGCGCCTGTGCCGTGCCGAAAGCGGCAGCTGCTGCCGCACTTGCAATCAAAGTGCGGCGGTCCAGGATCATGCAGCGGCTCCAGCTGGTTGCCCATGATGCAAGGGCTTTAACACCGCATAGAACATAGGCAGCGCCAGCAGGTAAGCGCAACCGCTCACGGCCAGCACACTATGCAAGCCGAAGGATGTGGCCAGCACGGGGACCAGCGCCGCACCAATCACAGAGAAGCAGCCATTAATGCCCCATGCCCACAGATACATATGCTCCTTGCCAAGACGGCCCAGCGCCGTCATCGCCACCGGCATGGGAAATCCCATCAGGAAGGCAGGCGGAGCGATCAGCACGAAGCACCAAAGCAGACGCCAGCCATAAGACAGGCTGCCGATCGCATTCAGCGCGTGATCGATCAAAAACCCGTAGCCGATCAGGATGGCGCCGATAATCGCGAAGATCACCGGCATGATGGCGCGCGCATTCGGCAAGGCGCGTTCCGACACAAAACTGCCAAGCCCCGAGAAAATCAACATGCCCGTGATGAGCACAGACGCCGAAATCGTTGCGTTGCCAAGCGCCAGTATGAAATGCGCGATCAAGCCCACTTCCACCATGATGTAGCCAAGGCCGAGACAGGCGAAATAGACAATCGTTCTGCCTTTGCCCGGATAGCGGCTGAAGATCGTGCGCCACCCGAAAACCAACGGCAGCAATACGAGCGACAGCGCGGCAACGCAGGCGACGCACAGCGTCGCCCATATCAGCAGGAAGCCCCATTCGTCCTGCAGGAGTTCAAGGCGATCCGTCACCAGAGCCAGATCGGCGAACTTTACATATGCGGCGAAATAGGGTTGCGCATTCGTCAGCATCCGCGTGTTGAACACGTAGTCACGCGCTACATTAGCCCATGTTCCCGCCACATGCGCTTGCCATGCGATCCGGCCGAGCTGCGTGGAAGGCAGTACATCGGACTTGGCGTCCGGTGGTGGCGGATCGTCTGGTTTGTCGATAACATCAGGCGAATCCGCGATGTCCTTGGCCGTCTCCGGCGGCGGGGTGTCGGCGGGACCTGTTTGTTGTAGGCCGCTGCCGAAAATCTGATTGCGATAATCTTCAAGAATAGTGGCCTGCTGCGAAAGATCAGGCTGGAAGCCGGGCGAATAGACCTCGTCAAATGACATGGCGCTTGTGTGCTTGCGCAATAACGCTATTTCGTCGTCCGTAAAGCCATCGCGTTTATACAGAACCGTTGCCGTGGACAGATAGGCGGACGCCACGAAGAACTTTTTCGAAATATCCGGCCCGCCTGCATCACGCGCCGCCGCCGCCATGGTGGCGTAGAGTTTCAATACGGATTTGGGTGGTTCTTCCTTGTTCCACAGCGTAACCGAGAGCACGCCTGAGGGCTTCAGCGCGCGCATGTAGTTTGCCATGGCTTCGCGCGTATACGCATATTTCTCGATGATCGCGAAGCCGCCGGGGCTGGAAAGCCCGGCAGAATCTGCCAGCGAGAGATCGACGATATCGAACTTGTCGCGTACACCCGCAAGATAGATGCGCCCATCATAATCGATGACGTTGACGCCGGGCTTGTGCAGAATGTCGCCCGTAAAATCGCGTAAGACTTTCTGGGTGCGAAAAGCATTCAGGACACCGCGATCACCTTCAGCGACGGTGACGCTGCTGGAACCTGCAGCAATCGCCAATGCAGTCGACAGGCCGCCGCCAAACTGCACGACGAAAGTCTCCGGCTTCTGCTTGATGAGGTAAGGATAGAACATCGGCAGAAAGCGATAATAGGCAGTCTCGTCAGTAGGCAGTTCGCGGATGATGCCACTGGGGCCTTCACTGTCGCTGTAGAGGCCGAGATAGGCGTCCTTCGGCATCTTCGGCAGATTGAACCCTGCATTGTCAGAAAGGCCCGGCGCAAAATGCAGATAGGAGCTGGAATAGACTTCAAGGTATCCGAACGGCGAGGTGCTTTCCAGCACGCGCTTGCTGTCAGGAAACTTGCGGGCGTAACTGACACCCTTGTAATCGGAAATCGCAATTTTTGGGATGTTCAATAGCGATGGCAGCCCCAGATGTGCAGCGGCTGAAATCACGGCCACAAGTCCCAGCGCGACAATGTTGCCGGGTGTGCCCACGGAAATAAACCAGAGCGCTGATCCCAGCACCCACAGGCCCAGCGGCACGAGCATCAAATCGTCTGGACGCAATACATACATTGACAGCAGCAAGAACATGCCGCAAATTCCGGAACCCACCAGATCCGCGAAATAAACGCGATTGAAAATCTTCTGCGCCTTGAGAAACACATTGCCGAGAAACAGCGCGCCAGCCAAA
>CAMDKB010000310.1 GCA_945901195.1 Rhizobium sp. Q54 | reverse complement strand
TTTCAGAAAGGCATGAGCGAGTCCCAGTTCAATGAATTGTACGGATCGGAAGCGCTTTGCCATGCCGCGCTCGTGCAATGGCGGTGGCCCGACGGTTTTGTCTGCCCAGATTGCGAAGGCCGCGATCATTGCATCGTCAGACGCGGTGAGCGGGCACTGTATCAGTGCGATGCGTGTCGCAAGCAAACGTCGGTCAAGGCGGGAACCGTCTTCGCCGCCAGCAAGCTGCCCCTGCGCGCCTGGTTCAGCGCGATGTATCACCTCACGCAATCCAAACAGGGCATTTCCAGCATTGAGTTGGGCCGTCGTCTCGGCGTCACCCAGACTACGGCATGGATTCTCAAGCACAAACTCGCGCAAGTGATGATCGAGCGGAACGCCTCCAGGCGCCTGAAAGGCAACGTGCAAATGGACGACGCCTTCATGGGCGGCGTCCGTCCCGGTAGGCGCGGTCGCGGAGCGGCGGGCAAGACCGCATTCGTCGCCGCTGTCGCGACAACCGACGACGGCAAGCCGGATCAGATTTTTCTTCGCCGCGTCGTGGGCTTTCGCAAGGTCGCCATTGGAAAACTCGCCAGCACGGCGCTCGCCGCCGACGCGGATGTCACCTCCGACGGGCTTGCCTGCTTCACCGCGGTCACCGAGGCTGGGTGCACGCATGTTCCCATCAACACCGGCGGCGGCGCAAAATCAGTGAAAAGACCGGAGTTCAAATGGGTCAATACGGTCCTCGGCAACATCAAGGCGGCAATCACCGACACGTACAGAGCGGTGCGCGCGAAACACGTGCCCCGCTATCTCGCCGAATTCGAATACCGTTTCAACCGACGGTATCATCTCGAAACGATGATCACCCGGCTCGCCTACGTCTCCGTCAGGACGGCGCCGATGCCATACAAGATGCTAAAGCTGGCTGACGTTTATGCGTAATCAGAAAAAATTATGACTTTTCCATTTCTGCATTGCAGACAAAGGAGGGCGAATGATCTGGGTGATCAGGAATAGCCGTCTTGGCGACCAACGCGGCTGGTTCACTGAGTCTTTTAGCCAGCGCCGGTTTGACGAGGTTGGCATCAGCACCCGCTTCGTTCAGGACAATCACTCGCTCTCCCACGAAGTCGGGACGCTACGTGGGCTTCACTTCCAGACACCTCCCTTTGCTCAGGTCAAATTGGTTCGCTGCCTGCGAGGCCGCATTCTTGACGTATTCGTCGACGTTCGGCGCGGTTCACCGACCTATGGCAAGTGGGGCAGCATTGAACTTTCGAGCGCCCGTGACGAGCAGGTACTGATCCCGCAAGGCTATGCACATGGTGTTCTCACGCTCGAGCCGGACAGCGAGATCTTCTACAAAGTCTCAGATTTTTATGCCCCAAAAAATGACGCTGGTCTGCGCTGGAATGACCCCGACATTGGGGTCGTCTGGCCAGGTCAAGTCGATACCGATTTGATTTCGGAAAAGGACGCCAAGCTCCCCCTGCTTCGTAACTTCGAATCTCCGTTTCCTTATGATGGCAAACCTCTCGAACTTAGGGTTCTGGAGCCATGAGCCGCGCAAAACGAATCATTGTCACTGGAGGCGCAGGCTTTATTGGATCAGCACTCGTTCGCCACCTCATCGCCAAAACGACGCATGAGGTGCTGGTTTATGACAAGCTAACCTATGCCGGGACGCTGACATCACTTGAGCCCATATCGGGAGATCCGCGGTTTTATTTCCTGCAGGCCGACATCTGCGATGCCGGAGCAGTAACTAAAGCATTTGCCGAATTTGATCCCGATGTGATCGCGCATCTCGCGGCCGAATCGCACGTGGACCGCTCGATCGACGGACCCGGAGCTTTTATCGAAACCAATATTATTGGAACTTATGTGCTGCTCCAGGCGGCGCGGGCGCATCATGAACGCCTGAACAGCCACCGACGCGGCACGTTCCGCTTTCATCATGTTTCGACTGATGAGGTTTTCGGTTCGCTCGGTGCTGAGGGGGGGGTCACGGAAGAAACGCTTTATGATCCGCGCTCGCCCTATTCAGCCTCCAAGGCGGGCTCCGATCACTTGGTGCGCGCTTGGCACCACACTTATGGCCTGCCAGTCACGGTAACAAATTGCTCCAACAATTATGGGCCCTATCACTTCCCGGAAAAGATGATCCCGCTGATGATCGTCAAAGCACTTGCCGGAGAGCCACTGCCCGTCTACGGCCGAGGCGAGAATGTGCGTGACTGGCTCTATGTTGAAGACCATGTGCGTGCCATCACGACCGTTTATGAGCATGCATCATCAGGCGCTACCTACAATGTTGGCGGCCATGCCGAGCAACGAAACATCGATGTGGTGGAAACGCTTTGCGCCATTCTCGACCGGCTACGCCCACGGGAAAGCGGCCACTATCGCGATCTCATTTCCTTTGTCACGGACAGGCCGGGACATGATTTCCGCTACGCTATCGATTCCACGCGGCTTGAAGCGGATCTTGACTGGCATCCGCAGGAAAGCTTTTCCAGCGGGCTCGAAAAGACGGTTCGCTGGTACCTAGAAAACGAGCGCTGGTGGCGGCCCCTGCTTGAGCGAAATAACTCCGGCCAGCGTCTGGGCCTTAAGGCATGACAAAGCATGTTCTCGTCACAGGCGGGGCGGGACAGGTCGGGCTCTCGATGCAGGCGCTTGGCAACGACGCGCTTGTCCTTCATACGCCTGACCGTAAACATCTCGATCTGATGAGTGACGTCTCGATCCGCGACGCCGTCTTCTCGCGCCAATGGAGCGGGGTGATCAATGCCGCTGCATATACAGCCGTCGACAAGGCTGAAAGCGAAAAAGATATAGCTTGGCACGTGAATGCGGTCGCACCTGGAATCCTAGCGCAGGCTTGCGCTCATGCGAAGGTTCCGCTTGTCCATATATCGACGGATTATGTTTTCTCGGGCGAGCTCGGACGACCTTACGTCGAAGACGACCCAGTCGGTCCGATCAATGTCTATGGCGCGAGCAAGGAAGCGGGAGAAAACGCCGTACGGAGCGCCTGCGAGAGCCATATCATTATCCGCACCTCATGGGTTGTGAGCGCATGGCGGAGCAATTTTTTGAAGACCATTCTGCGCCTGTCTTTTGAGCGGGAGCAGTTGCGTGTCGTTGCTGATCAGACGGGTCGTCCGACATCCGCGCATGATTTGGCCCGCGCGCTTTTGTCAATAGCAGAGCAGCTGGACGGCAGCGCGGATGCGCGCTTCGGTACGTTCCATTTTGCCAATGCAGGCGGGACGAACTGGGCCGATTTTGCGCGCGAGATCATCCGGATCAATGGTGCGCATGGCGGACGCGATGCTGCCGTCAGTTCTATCGCGGCAACAGATGATCCAACCCTGGCCAGGCGACCCCGAAACTCAGTTCTATCGACAGAAAAAATCGAAGCCGCATTTGGATTGCGCATCCGGCCCTGGCAGGAGGCCACGCTCGACATCCTTGCAAAGCTGGCGCGAAAGGACCTTCCATGAAGGGCATCATTCTGGCCAGAGGCTCCGGCACGCGCCTCTATCGAGCGATGTTGGTTGTCAAAAAGCACTGGCCTGCACCCTCAAAAGATTTCGGAAAATTAAACTTCGAATTTGAATCTGTATTATGAGCCTCTTGCAAAACTCTTCGGGGGATTCGCCAGCTTGGGGCTGATTTTGCCGGATAGCGTTGTTTCCGGGCGTTCGCCATACCGTTCTGGCCTTGCATGGCCCATTTTCCGTGATTGCGGACGCGCGGCATCCGCCGCTTGCGCGGCTTGCGCCTGATTTGTGCCGTCCACCAGCGAACTACGTGACGAGGCGCATCAATTGCTCGGCGGTGAGCGCCAGCACGCCGAACGTCAGGTGGCAGTGCACTTTCGCGGGACCGCGCACGCGCACGAAACGGCCGCCGTAATTATCCTTCAGCGCGCCGTTGACGCGTTCGGCCGAGCTGCGCTCATCGTAGCGGATGTCTTCGGCGAGCGGATGGCCGACAAGCCGCCGCGCGCGCGCCTCGGCGTCGGCCTCCGCCTTGCCGCCCCGCCGCGGATTTGTGTCGATGATCGGCACGTGGCCGAGATCGCGGCTCTTTCGCGCGATTTCCGGCGCGTCGTAAGCGCTGTCCATGAGATCGTAGAGGTTCGTGACGCGCCGCGCCGTGATCTCCGCCAGCGGCAGCGCCGCCTGGCTGTCGTGCACGGAGGCGGATGTCAGCAGGCACGACACGGGAATGTCGCCGTCGGCGGTGTCGATGTGCAGCTTGTAGCCGATCCAGCTGGCCGTGTGGCCTTTCGAATTGCGTTTCGAGCCGACGTTGCAGGCTTTGGGAAGATCGGCCAGCATCTGCGCGAGGTTCATGCCTGCCTGGCGCTCCAGCCGGCGCGGCTCTTTCGCCGGCGCGGCATCGCCCTTTTTCGGCCTGCCGCGCTTGCGTTTCGGCATCTTCGTGGTCGGCGCCGTCCGCGCGGGCTTCTCGCGCGCCTCTATCGCGGTGGAGTCGCGCGAGATGTGGCCGACGAGGCGATCCTTGTGCGTCGCCCTGATCAGCGCCTCGTGCGCGCGGGCCGGCAGATCACACAGCGCGAATTCGGAAAAAGCCCGCGAAAACGTGCTCTCGCCTGGCACGCTCTTCACGCCTTCCCAGCCGCACAGCCGGCGCAAGACCGCATCAATGCTCAGGCGTTCGATCAACGCGGAGGTCGTGGGCAGGCCGAACACCGCCTTCGCCACGAAGGCCCGCGCCAGCGCGTGACGATCCTTCAGCGGACGCCCCGGCAAGCCTTGCCAGCTCTGCACGAAGGCCTCGACGCCCGCGACCTCGAGCACGATCACGAGCCGTTGATGCCGCTCGCTCAGCGGACCAGCATCTTCCCGCAGTATCGGGAAAAGAAAGCCTTGGACGTGGTCCCATGTGTTTGATAGCGTCTCGCGCAGAGGCATTTCGAGGCACTCGCCTGTTGGTTATTTGTCGTGGAAACACCATGCCAGGTTCGGACCCGGATGCCTCGATTTATTCCCTTTCAGGGCGAAAAATCAGCGCGCAATCGCGGTTTTGCAATTGGCTCAATAAAATGCCTTTTTGTCAATGGCGGAGACAAAATGTGCCAGATGGCGGGGTAAAAGTGTACCAGTCTGGTTGATAGAAAAGGGCTGCGAGAGCCCTGGTGAGTTGTCTTGGCGCGTGCATTGAGGCGCGCGGAGCGTAGCGTAGTGCGGCTCAATGCACGCGGCGGCCATTTATTATTTAGGGTTTACGCCTCCTTCTGTGTCTGTTTTGGCGGGCGCATGCGAAGCGCTTCCTGATCGCCGCTGAGCCTTCTTGCTGGTGGCGAGCCGAAAGCTGTCGCCGTTCATCTCCAGGATATGAACGTGATGTGTGAGCCGGTCGAGCAACGCGCCCGTGAGGCGTTCCGATCCAAAGACGCTCGTCCATTCTGAACCGCCCCGGGTTTACCGGAGGGCAAAACTCTCGGAGAATTGCCCATTATGGAACAGACACAAAAGAAGAAGACCTCGAAGCCGTATTCCCCTGAGTTCCGCGAACGTGCGGTGCGGTTGGCGATGGAACACCGCGATGAGTA
>CAMDKB010000309.1 GCA_945901195.1 Rhizobium sp. Q54 | reverse complement strand
GTGGCAGGAAGGAACCTGGGCAGTTACGTTGCTTCTATAGAAGAATTGGCATGAAATTGGCTTCAACGGCAAGCGCCTGTTGAACCGGAAATAGCCCATCAGACTGGAAATAGCCCATGTCAGCCGAAGAATTTCCCGCCTTTCATTCCCACGTCTATTTCGATGCTGCGACCGTGGAAAAAGCTCGCGATATCTGCACGCGCTGCAGCGAGAAATTCGGCATTCGCATGGGGCGGATGCACGAGCGGCCAGTCGGCCCACATCCCGATTTCAGCTGCCAGCTGACTGTGCCAGCGGAGAAAGTGGGCGAGGTCCTGACGTGGCTGGCCTTCCATCGCGATGGGCTCGTGGTGTTTTCACACCCCAACACTCCCGATGCGCTGATCGATCATCGCGATCGCGCGATCTGGATGGGCGCCGTCCGGCCACTGGATTTGGCGGCACTGGGTTAATCCACTCCCGCCGTCTGGGGACCCAGCCGACACAGAGGCATTGGCCGCTACGTTCCGCGACAAACTGGGCCTGAAGCCCGGACGAAACTGACTCAGATACGACAAAAATTAGCCCACTGCCTTGCAGCAGCGGGCTAAAAAATTTCCAGTTATTTAATTTCAGGCCGCTTTCTGCTTGGCCACGATCAGCTTGCGCTTGACCAGCTCCTCGGCGATCTGCACCGTGTTGAGTGCAGCGCCCTTGCGCAGATTGTCGGAGACGCACCAGAAGGCGAGGCCGTTTTCTACGGTCGCGTCTTCGCGGATTCGGGAGATGTAGGTCGCATCTTCACCCGCCGCTTCATGGGGCGTGATGTAGCCACCGGGCTCATGCTTGTCGATCACCAGAACGCCCGGCGCATTGCGAAGAATCGCGCGCGCTTCGTCAGGCGAAATCGGATTTTCGAACTCTACGTTTACCGATTCCGAATGCGAAATGAACACCGGTACCCGCACGCAAGTGGCGGTGAGTTTGATCTTCGGGTCGAGAATTTTCTTCGTCTCGGCCATCATCTTCCACTCTTCCTTCGTGTAGCCGTCTTCCATGAAGACGTCGATCTGCGGAATGAGATTGAAAGCGATGCGCTTGGGGAATTTCTTGGGCGTCACAGGATCGGACACGAAAACCGCGCGGGTCTGCGAGAACAATTCGTCCATCGCTTCCTTCCCCGCGCCGGATACTGACTGGTAGGTCGATACGACGACGCGCAGGATTTTTGCCTTGTCGTGCAGTGGCTTGAGCGCCACGACGAGTTGTGCGGTCGAACAATTGGGATTGGCAATAATGTTGCGGTTCTTGAACCCCACAATGGCATCGCCGTTCACTTCCGGGACGATCAGTGGGATGTCGGATTCATAGCGCCAGGCCGAGGAATTATCGATGACCACGCAACCTTGCGCGGCAATCTTGGGCGCCCACTCCTTCGCGATGCCGCCGCCTGCCGACATCAGGCAGATGTCGGTCCCGGAAAAGTCATAGGTATCCAGATGGCGGCATTTGAGTGTCTTGTCGCCGAAGGAGACTTCCCGTCCCATGGAGCGCGCAGAGGCCAGAGCGACAACCTCGCTCACGGGAAACTTGCGCTCGGCCAGAATGTCCAGCATTTCGTGGCCCACATTTCCTGTGGCGCCGACGATGGCGATCTTGAAGGCCATGATACCGATCCTGTCTTGTGTAGCCGCCAGATGGCGGAGCTTTTTGCACTGCAGCGCGCCCAAAAGCATGCGCATCCCCCAAAGTCAATCATTTCACGGATGAACTGGCGCTTAACTGAAGCGGACGCAGGCTTTAATCGTCCCTTCACCCTGCTTTTTGATTCCATTGCTGCAGTAACTATCCGCTCAACAAACCAAGTCAAAGTTTACGCATCCAATTTGAGCCCGAAGTGGCCGGGGAGCGCGTGATGTCAGTATGGAGTGCAACGGGACGTGGTTCCGGGGCTTTTTTTGGGCCAAGGCAATATATCGGTAGAAAGCGTGGCTTGCTGCGTTCAGGGATTGGCGCGGTCGCAACTCTGGGCGCCATGTGGGCTATAGCAACTACTCTGCTGGATCCGCCTGAATTCCTTGTGCAGTCAGCAGCTCGCCCGGCCGCCACACACCAGGATTGGGTGGATATCGTCAAACCGTTCCCGCTCTACGCGTTGCCTTCTGCGACATTCGGGGCCGAACCTCGCCAGTTCTCAGCACGGCGTCATGGCGTTGGCGGTGGCCGCGCAGACGCCCTGGTGTTTGGGGCTGAGGGGCCGGGAAAAGGAAATTGGTTGAGGGTTGAAATTTTGCGTTCGGGCCGGGAGCCTTCGATTGAAGTTCCATTTTATGCTGATATCGCCCGTCAGGCGGCGCGTTCCGGCGCCTCGATTTCCCGCTCGGCTCTGCCAAATTTGCTCCAGACCCGTTTTGGCGGGGTGGAATTCGCCGATGTTCAGGTCTCGGCGGGGGATCGCTATTCCGCCTGTATTGGTTTTCGCCTCGGGCGACAGGAACCAGGAATCAGTCTGTCGGGCATCGCCTGCGGCACGGCTGCAAAGCCGATGGACCGGCAGACGTTGGCCTGCACTCTGGACCGTCTCGATCTGATTGCCTCCGGCGAGGACCGGGAACTGGGAAATTTCTTTGCTGAACAGGAGTTGCGACGCGGTCAAGATTGCCCTGCGAACAAGATTGCACAGCAATCGGACCAACCGGGCTGGCTGCAGCACAAGGGCAATGCCTTGCCTTTGAAGGGATCAATCGCCGTTGCCGATGCGGGCAGGCGTTGAAGCGGGAGACGAATTTAACCGGACTCGCAGATTTTGCTCTATTCCGGACCGCAATTCGTCGTAAAGTGACCTTTAGGGAATCGAAATTTTGAGGAAAACTTATGCGCCGCTTTTATACCGCTCTTGTCATCGCCGCGAGCACGGCAAGTTTCCTGGCCATTACGGCCGCCAGCGCCGATGCGCAGACGCGCAAGAAAAACCCGCGCTTGCTTGTCATCACCAAACGCAGCTTTCTTGACAGCGGCAATTATCCTGCAATTGGCAGCATGAACCGTTATGTGACGATGGATACTGTCTATGGTTATCCGGCCTATATGAGCCAGCGTGGCCGTTACGGACTGGAGACGCTGCCGGGACGTTTTGGCCCCAACTGGCCAAACTGAACCTGTCCTTACTTGTTAAATTGGGCCGCCTGAAAATTATCGGGCGGCCCTTTTTCATTTGCCGCGATTTGGCTTATGAGAGGAGCTGAATAGGACAGGCGGCGCACTCAGGCGCAGGGAGAAGACCATGGACGACCTTAACGTCAAGGCTACGGCGGCGCCCCATTTCAAATGGCTGCATGGGGACATGTCTCAGGTGCCCTTTCAGGTCTATACTGACGAAGCGCTTTATGCGGCCGAGCAACAGCGCATCTTTCAAGGACCCGTGTGGAATTTCATCGCGCTGGAATGTGAGATTCCCAACGCTGGCGATTTCAAGACAACCTTTGCCGGCGATGCTCCCATCATCGTGGTGCGGGCGGAAGATGGTTCGGTCAAGGCGATGGTCAACCGCTGCGTCCACAAGGGCTCACTTGTCTGCTACAAGCCGCGCGGCACCGTGAAGGAATTCACCTGCGTCTATCATAACTGGACTTATGACCTCTCGGGCCAGCTGACAGGCGTAGCTTTCAGGCGCGGCGTGAACGGCGTTGGCGGCCTCGATCCCGAATATGACATCAAGAAAAACCGCCTCCAGCCGCTGCGTGTCGAAATTTTCAATGGCCTGGTTTTCGGCACGTTCTCGGACAAGACGCCGCCTTTCCGCGAATACATCGGGGGTGACCTTTGCGCCAATATCGAGCGTGTATTTCCCAGAAAAGTGAAAGTGCTTGGCTATCACAGCCAGATTTTGCCGAACAACTGGAAGCTCTATGTGGAGAACAACAAGGACGCCTATCACGCGAGCCTTCTGCACGTGTTTCACAATACGTTTGGCGTCGTGCGCCCCACCATGGGCGGTGGCATCAAGCTTTCCGACAATGGCTGGCATCATCTGAGCTACACGGTGAAGAACGCCGATAGCGAAGACGCCACCGGCAAGGAAAAGGTGCGCTCACTGCAGGACCAATACAAGCTCAATGACGTGCGCATGATGGAGCACAAGCTCGAATTCGGCGACTTTACAACCAATGCCATCCAGACTGTGTTTCCAACACTCGTCGTGCAGCAGATCCTCAACGCACTCGCCGTGCGCCAGCTGGTGCCCAAGGGCGTCGACAAGAGTGAATTGATCTGGACCATTCTCGGCTTTGAAGACGACGATGCGGACATGCAGGCCTTGCGTGTGCAAGTGAACAATCTTGTAGGCCCCGCCGGCCTCATCTCGATGGAAGATGGCTGCGTTGGCGGCTGGGTGCAGACAGCGGCCAAGGCCGATCCTGGCGCGCAAACCGTCATGCCCATGGGCGGGCGCAACATTGAACCAACCGAAGGCTCACGCGTCACAGAATCCGCCGTGCGCGGCTTCTGGAAGGGCTGGCGTGAGCTGATGGGGGTGTGATTGTCACCCCGGAAAGCGTTCCCCTCCCCTTGTGGGTAGGGGTTAGGGGTGGGGTCGTTCAGCAATGCTTTCGTTCGTTAAAGGCCGTGCTCAATTTATTTTTGCCGCACCGCCCCGACCCCGCCGCAGCTTCGCAGCGTCGACCCTCCCCACAAGGGGGAGGGTAAAATTCAGCTAACTACCGGAACCCTATCATGGCAACCACCCTCACCAATGACATCGCGCTTCGCCTGCGTATCGAAGCATTGTTCGCCGATTACGTTCATTGCATCGACGACGATGCACTGGAGCAATGGCCGGAATTTTTCACCGAAGAGGGAATCTATCGCATTACGAGCCGCGAGAACCTCGCGCTCGGCATGCCCGTCAGTCTGGTTTATTGTCAGGGGCGAGGCATGATGGCTGATCGCATTTCAGCTCTGCGCACGGCCAACATCTATGAGCCGCATACTTACAATCACGGCATCAGTGCGCTGAAAGTTTTGTCTGTTACTGCCGATGGCATTCGCACGCAAAGTAATTTTGCCGTCTTCCGCGCGATGGCCGATGGCGCGATGAGCCTGTTTAATTGCGGGCGTTATATGGACCGGATCGTCGAAGAAAACGGCGCGCTGAAATTTGCTGAACGGCTTATCGTGCTGGAATCGCGGCGGATAGATACGCTGCTGGTTATACCGGTGTGAGAATCACGGAAATGGATTGTACCGATTGCGAACTCTTACAAGTTCTACTTGCTGATCGCGTCTTTCAGCAACTCCAAATAGGTACTCGGCACTGCAGAGGTGGCAACGATGCACCCTTGTGCTATACTTTTCTACTTTAGTATCTTGGAGGATAGACTTTTTACCTCCCTCCAGACAGCCTACGCATAGATAATGTGACGGCTCATTGCCTCGGGATACGTCCTTGAGTTTGAATGCAAAAACTCCCTTGCCGACCTCTTTTAGTTCGTATTTTTCTTTTTCAGCCTGCCAGGCTTCCAATCGCTTAGCCATGTATTTCGTAACTGCCCAGGTTCCTTCCTGCCACCGTGATTTTTATCCGATTTTCCTGGACCTATGAACCGGTTTCCGATTCAAGCATCGGATGGTCGCTGAATCGCCAGACGTTCCGTCCCGGGAAGAGCTGATCGCGCTGGTTCAGGCGC